>NZ_JBEXCV010000020.1:0-82582 GCF_040605455.1 Embleya sp. NPDC005575
CGGGGCCAAGCCGCCGGCGGGCGCCCCCCCCGTCCCCCCCGGGCCCCGGCGGCCCTGTCCGAACAGTGGCTGTCACGCCGGTCGGCGGGCGCGCGGGGGTGCGCTGCTCAACCCCCGGAATCCATGCGATCGCGCCTTCCCAACTCCTGCTCCCCCGTGTCGGCCCGAGGCGCGTCGGCGGCCGTCCCACTCGGCGACTCCGGTTCGGGCAGGTCGAGGGCATCGGCGACGGCCCGGCCACGATCGGCCGGATGTCGTACCTCGGTCCCGGGCACGACCTGGTAGATGTTGCGCCGACCGCTGCGCCGGCGGGTCAGATATCCGCCGTCCTCCAAGTCCACCAGGATGGCCTGGACCGCGCGCTCGGTCAGAAGGCACGCCGCCGCGATGTCACGCACCCGCACTCCCGGATCACGGGCGATCACCGAGAGTACGCGGGCGTGATTGGTAAAGAACGTCCACGACGGCCGGGACTGCTCCGCATCGCTCATGCCACCATCATAGGCGCGATCATTCCGGCAACTCGACACACGAATTGCAGTTCATGAATTCCTTGACGTGCGTTCGGCGACGACCGATGCTGGAGACCACGAAGACAAGAGCCACTCGACCCAAGAGAAATCCCATGCCGCCGCCGAACGATCGAGGTCCCCGCCCGACATGCGAGGGAGGGAAGCCCGTCATGGCCCCAAGACGCCCCACCACCCGCCACCCGTGCCACCCACCGGGCCGGCCCGGGACCCGCCGAACCGACCGCCGCGAATCCGCGCCGAAGCACCTGCGTATTCGGGCGACCATCGTCGGCGACCGGGTCCTGCTGCGCATCGGCGGTGAACTCGACATCGACACCGGACCAAACCTGCGCCGCGCCCTCGACATCGCGCTGAACACGGGGGCGCGTCAGGTGGATGTGGACATGCGCAACCTCACGTTCTGCGACAGCACGGGTCTGCACGCCCTGCTCCACGCTCGTGCCAGAGCCCTGGAATCCGGGACCCGATTCGGTCTCGCGCCCGGCGACAGACTCCGCCGCCTGCTCGAAGTCACCGACACCGCACACCTCTTCACCCCACTCGCCTTCCCATGACCCGCTCGCGGACCGCGGCTGTGGCCCCGGCGAAGGTTTCGGCGGGGCCACAGCCGCACGCAACGGCGCGCGGCCCCCGGCGGCATCGAGCGGCACGTCGATCCGCCGGGCAGCCGGCGTGCGGCCAACTCTCAGACCGTCTGCCTGTCCGGCTTCTTCTCTCGTGCCCGCGGCTGCGGTTCGCGCAGGCGAAGAACCAGCGGCAGGACGAGCCACCAGCCGAGGAACCACGCCGCGGCGGACGCCGTGAGCACCGCCGCGGTCGCGGTGTCGGTGGCCACGCGCAACAGCAGCAACAACGAGCAGCCGATCGTGCACGCCAACAGGCCCACGCCCGCCGTGACAAGGTGGTTCGCCACGCGCACCAGCCGGGGTTTGCGGTGTTGTCCCGTGACGGCGCGATGCAGGGAGACCACGGACACCAGAACACCCATCGAGGCCGCACCGAGGACGACGGCAGCCACGTAGAGGCCGTTGTCGAAATTGCTCAAGGTGTCGAACTTCGGGGTGAACACGACGCTCAGCAGGAAACCGAACAGCACCTGTGCGCCGGTCTGTACGACGCGAACCTCCTGGAGTAGTTCGATCCAGCGCCGATCCGCGCGCTCGTCCGCGCTTTCGCGCCGGCCGTCCCCCTCGCTCATGGCGTCCCTTTCGTCGGCGCTTCCGGGTGTGCGGGGACGACTTCCCCGGCAATCGCGGGACACACCGGCTCGATTCGTACTGCTCCGCGCCCGAGCCACGGCTCACTCGGCCGACAACGGTTCGCCTTTGCCCGTGGCCTCGTCCAACGACCCGCGGTACCGATGCGCCTCCCGGCGCTCCCCGGCTCCGGCCCGCGTCACGTCCAGGAACACCTGGTCCACATGCGCCCGGTGTTCGCCGATGGAGTGCTTTCGTCGACGGCGGCACCACACGAACCGTTCAGCCCGTCGGCCGCCGGCGGAGGTCGGTGCCTCCGGCGGGCGCCTGGAGAACTCGGGGTGGGCAACTGCCGCCCCCGTGCGAACGCGCGCCCGCTGCCACGCAGCGGGTCGGACCGGCTACCCGGCGCCGCCGAGTCGGTCGAGTGTCGCCGCCAGGAGGGCTGTTCGGGCGGGCATGGTCGTGATGTCGACGAACTCGCCGCGGGCGTGCGGGTGGCCTCCGACGGCGCCCATGCCGTCGAGGGTGGGGATGCCGATCGCGGCGGTGAGGTTGCCGTCCGAGCCGCCGCCGGAGCGGACCGACCCCGGCTCGGGGATGCCGATCTCGCGGGCAGCGGCTCGAACATGGGCGAGGAGGTCGGCGGACATGCTCTCCTCAAGCGGGTAGCGATTGACGCCGCCGGTGACGAACAGCTCGGCCTGCGGCAGAACGGCCCGCGGCCCCTGCATGTGCCGTATGACACGGTCGAGTTCGGCGCGGCTCCAGCCACGGACGTCGATGTCGAGTGTCGCCGTCTCGGGAACGGTGTTGACGGTGGATCCGGACCCGGCGACGGTGGGGGTGACCGTGGTGCCCAGGTCCGTCCGCGCCGCCGACAACATCGCGAGCACCTGGTGGGCCAGTTCCACGGTCGCGTTCACACCGAGTTCGGGTTCCAGGCCGGCATGGGCGGCCCGCCCTCGGACCCGCACCCGGAATCGGGCCACGCCCTTGCGTGCGACCTTGACCGCGCCGCCGTCCGCGCTCGGTTCGCCCACCAGTACGGCGCCGGACTTGGCGGCGAGTTCCTCGACCAGGGAACGAGAGGTCATCGAACCGGTTTCCTCGTCGCCCGTCAGGAGCAGCCCGACGCGATCACGCGCGGTGCAGATCCGGGCGGCGTACAACATCTGCACGATGCCTGCCTTCATGTCGAATACGCCCGGGCCGCGGGCGACCCCGTCCCGCGCCGAGAAGGGCAACTCCGCGAGGGTCCCCGACGGCCACACGGTGTCGTAGTGCCCGAGCAGTAACGGACCGCTCCCGCGCGGTCGCCAGACCAGGTTCGTGATGCCGCCCAGGACGACCCGCTCGGGTTCGCGTCCGAGAAACCGCGTGCCCACCGCGGCCAGCAACTCCGCGCATCGGTCCAGGGCGACAGGATCCTCGGACGGGGATTCGCAGGTCACCAGTTCGCGCAACAGAGCCACCATCGCGTCGAGTTCGGCCGACATGTCCTGGAGATACCGCTGGGAGGGAGCCATACCCGGATTCCTGTCCAGCCGGCCGGTCCCATTCACCTCGAAGTGGGGTCACCTCGATGTCGGGCTTCGGAAGCCGTCGTCGACACGAATCCGGGCCGGGGCCACGTTTCGCGTTGCGCCCGGCACTCCCCCGGTGATCGTGCGGACCGGGCGGCCGGTGCCGAGGATCGCGAAGGCGCTCCGGCCGGGCGTCGGCGACGCCTACAGAATCGTCGGCCGTTCTTCGTGCACGGCGACGATTCGAGGTTGTCGGGGCCTGCCTAACGTGATCATTCTCCGCGGCACGCGCCGCCTTCCAAGGAGGTATCCGGTGCTGGGACGATCCGAACTGCCTTGTGCGCCATCCGAACACCGCCGATGGGCGGTGGGCGTCGAGTCGGGTGCGGCGAACGGCGCAGGACACGCCAAGGCCGACCGTCTCACGGGAGGTGTGCGATGAGACGCGTCTCGCGAGGGGCCGTGACCGCGGTCGCGCTGGGACTGCTGGCTGCCGGGTGCGGGGGGACCGACAGCGGGGCCGGGGCCGACGGCGGCAACACGGTCACCATCGGGGTCGCAGGCGACCCCGGCGGCATGAACCCGCTGACCGCGCTGGCCTCGAGCGCGCTCATGATGAACCGGTTCGCCTACGACTCGCTGGTCAACATCCAGCCCGACGGGCGCATCGCCTCCGGCGTCGCCGAGACGTGGACCGCCGACACGACCACGGCCGGCTTCACCCTCAAACGCGGCGTGATGTGCGACGACGGAACACCGTTGACCCCGTCCGCGATCGCGGCGCAGTACAACTACATCGGCGACCCGGCCAACAAGTCGCCCATGGCCGGTCTGATGGTGCCCGTCGGCACCACCGCCACCGCGGACGACACCGCGGGCACCCTGACGCTGAAGGCCCCGGAGCCCACCCCGTTCCTGCTGCGCAGCGCCGGGACCGTGCAATTGGTCTGCCCCTCGGGCATGCGGTCGCAGGAGAAGCTGAACCAGGTGTCCGACGGCACGGGTCCGTACCGGCTGAGCGAGGTGGTGCCGGGTGACCACTTCACCTTCACCAAGCGCCCCGGATACGTCTGGGGTCCGGATGGTGTCGGCAACGCCGACACGCCGGACCGAGTGGTCTTCACGTTCGTCGGCAACGAGTCCACCAGGACCAACCTGCTGCTGGGTGGGCAACTCGACATCGCACGGGTCGTCGGTGCCGATCGCGCCCGCCTGACCGCGGCCGGCCTCGGATTCGAGATCCAACGGGACCCGTTCGGCCAGCTGTTGTTCAACGAGGCCCCGAACCGCGTCACCGCCGATGCCCGGGTGCGCTGGGCCCTGGTCGCCGCGCTCGACCTCAAGCAGCTCGGTGCGGTGGCCACCGGCGGCAAGGGCGTGGCCGCGACCCGGCTCGGCACCACGATGACACCGCCCTGCCCCACCGACTCGATCACCGCCAACCTCCCGCCGCACGACACGGCCCGCGCCGCCGAGGCACTGCAGGCGGCGGGATGGAAGAAGTCCGGTGGGCGCTGGACCAAGGACGGCCGACAACTGTCCGTCTCGGTGCCCTACCCCGGCTACCAGGGCAGTCAGGTCATCGCCGCCGTCGAGTTGGCGGTCCGGCAGTGGAACTCCTTCGGCGTGAAGGTCAGCACCACCCAGACCGCCCAGTCGACCCACGTCTCCACGTTGATGGCCGGCCAGTGGGACGTCGCCTGGGCGCCGATCTCGGTGCCCACGCCCGACCAGAACCTGCCGTTCTACTCCGGGCCCAAGCCGCCCGAGGGCCTCAACTTCAGTGCCGTCGACAACCCCGAGTACCGGCGCCTCGCGGGCCTGGCGATGACCAAGTCGGACACGGCCGGCTGCGCGGAATGGACAGCGGCCGAATCGGAGTTGATCAAGCGGGTCGACACGGTTACCTTCATGGACTCCAACACCCCCTGGTTCACCCGGCGTTACGCCTTCGAGGTGGACGGCGGCGGCATCCTGCCGACCACACTGCGCAGAGCCGGCGGGCGATGACCTCACCGGCCGCGCCCTGACGCCTTACCGGCCCCGCCACGAACGATCCCGGCAGCCATGCGCGCGGCCGGCGGCGCGGGCCGGGTGCCGGGGCAGGGTTCGTCCGGATGGTGCACAACGCGCCGGCTCGGCCGGTCCCGGTCCGGGAGCCGGGTCGGCGCGCGCCGTGTGCGCAACCGCGGCCGCTCCCTCTCCCGCCTTTGCCGCTTCGGGCGAGATTCGGGCAGGGCGATGCGAACCCGCAGACGTTTGTTCGTGACCTCGTGAACACAGGGGACGGCTCCGGGTCGTCCAGGCAAAGGGGCGCACGGATCAGGTCAGACCGAGGCGAGGGCGACCTCGGTCGACTTGAGCAGGGCGGTCACCGAGGAACCCGACGCCAGGCCGAGCTCCTTCGCGGCTTCGGCGGTGATGACGGCCGTCAACTCGCCGTCCTCCATGGCGACCTTGACGCCGGCCATCGCGCCGCCGACGGCAACCGCGGTCACCGTGCCGGGAATCCGGTTGCGGATGCTCAGACCGCCGACGGCGCCGGTGGCGAGCGACACCTCGGTGGACTTCACCAGGACCAGCACCACGCCGCCCTCGGCCAAGCCGAGGTCGGTGACCGCGTCGACGGTGATCGCGGCCGTGAGTTCGCGGCCGGAGTTCAGGCGGACCTTGACCGTGGCCATCACCTCGCCGGTCGTCACCGAGGTCACGGTGCCCTGGAACTGGTTGCGGATGCTGAGCGACATGCGAACACACCTGGATCCCTCATCGCCGGAAGCCGATCTCCCGAACGCGCAGCCGTCACCCTAAACGGACGAATCCCCAGGTCGGGGCAGACACGAGGGCGGGTCGTGGATGCCACTCCAAGGGAGGCCTTCGTCCCACACACGCGGTGAGTACGAGTACGGGCCGCGGTGTGGTCAGTCGGTGGACGGCGCGGTGTCCTCGTCGGCGGCGCCGTTCAGCCACGTGCGGATGCCGGCGAGGGCAGTGGGGCCGAAGTCCTCGTCGACGCCTCCGGCCAGGTCCGCGATGGTGATCGCCTGTAGGGCCCCGCGCCAGGCAGCGTCGGCGGCGGCCATCGCACGCGCGATCGCGCAGGGCCGGGTGCAGGCCTCCGGCGGCATCGCCAGCGGGCCCCGCTGCCGGATCTCGGTGCAGACGAACGCGGGCTCCGCGCCGTCCACGGCCGTGACGACGTCCAGGACGGTGATCCGTTCGGGGGCCTTGGTCAGGACGTATCCGCCCGCCTTGCCCTGGACGGAACCCACGAGACCCGCGCGGGAGAGCGCCTGCAGCTGTTTGGCCAGATAGCTGCCGGAGACGCCGTGAAGTTCCGCGAGCCGTACAGCGGGTACCGGGTCCGTCGCCGTGGTCAGCACCACACAACAGTGCAGAGCCGACTCCACCCCGCCCGACAGCTTCATGCACTCGCCCTTCTCCGGTTGACTCGGATGAAGAGTATCCGAGTATTGTCACGGACAAGATGTATCCGAGTTTGGGTGCGCCCTTCGGGAACCTCGCGCCCCCATGCGCCCGCGCGCCCAGCGCGCTCGATGAGAGGCAGGACAGCCGTGAAGCTCACCATCGTCGGCGGCACCGGACTGATCGGCTCGCAGGTGGTCCGGAAACTGACCTCCATCGGACACGAGGCCGTCCCGGCGGCGCTCTCCACCGGTGTCGACCTGATCACCGGAACGGGCCTAGAGGAGGCGCTGGAGGGCGCCGAGGTCGTGGTCAACCTGGCGAACTCGCCCACCTTCGACGAGAAGTCCCCGGACTTCTTCCGCACGTCGATGGGCAACCTGCTCGAAGCGGGAGCGAAGGCCGGCGTGCGGCACCAGATGGTCCTCTCGATCGTCGGCGTCGACCAGGTGCCCCAACTGGACTACTACCGAGCCAAGGCTCTGCAGGAGGACCTGCTCCGCCAGGGGCCCACGCCGTACTCCATCGTGCGCGCCACACAGTTCTTCGAGTTCATGGACGCCGTCCTGTCCTGGACCTCCGACGACGACGCCGTCCGCCTGCCCTCCACCCCGGTCCAACCGATCGCCGCCGCCGACGTCGTGGACGCGGTCGTCGAGGTCTCCACCGGCGCCCCGCTCCAGGGCATCCGCAACGTCGCGGGCCCGGAGGTCTTCCCCCTCGACGAACTCGGCAGGGTCACGCTGGCCGCACGCGACGACGCCCGCACCGTGGTCACCGACGCCACGGCCGGTATGTTCGCGGTCGTCCCCGGCGACGTACTCGTCGCGGGACCGGACGCCCACCTGGCACCCACGCACTACGGGGACTGGATCCGAAGCGCCCACTGACCGCACCGCCGCCCGAAGGTCGCGACAATCCCCCCGCGCCGAAAGCAGTTTCGGGCGGCGGCGTTCGAACGTTCGTCGGGGTGCCCGCGATCGCAAGGCGGGCACGCACGGCGCGTCGGGTGTGCTTCCGGGAGCAGCCGGAGCGCGTTCCCGTGTTCTCGCGTGCGGCACTCACGGAATCCCATGAACCCGGGAGTAGTGTTTCGTTGCGGTCCCGGTGCGGCGAGTTCGCCGCGATTCCCACCGCGGCCGGACACCGACAAGGAGGACACATGTCGAAGCCGCCGCTGCCCGAAGAGGCGATCGCGATGTTGCGGCAGCCCAATCCCGCAGTCGTGACCACGCTCCGGGCCGACGGGCAGCCCGTCTCCACGGCGACCTGGTACCTGTGGGACGAGGGGCGCATCCTGCTCAACATGGATGAGGGGCGTAAGCGGCTCGAACACATCCGCAACGATCCCCGCGTCTCCCTCACCGTGCTCGAAACCGGGAACTGGTACACGCACCTGAGCATCGTCGGCCACATCGACGAGATCCGCGACGACAAGGACATGGTCGACATCGACCGGCTGGCCCGGCACTACACCGACCAGGAATATCCGCAGCGAGACCGAGGCCGAGTCAGCGCCTGGGTCCGGATCGACCGCTGGCACGGCTGGGGCACACTCAAGGACAACGACCAGGCGGGCGGCAGCCGGACCGCGGCGGGCGCGGAGTAGCCGAACCGGCCCCGGGCGAGACCCGAGCCGGGCGTGCACCCGCCCTCCCGAAAGCCCACCGCAACCGAACGCGAGCCCCGTCACAGCTGATCACGACCGGCAGTCCGGGGACGGGTCGCCGTCGAGGGCGGTGGCCGGCGCGGACGGCGCCGGCTTCGGGTGCTCCTGGCGGTATTGGTCGGCCTGGATCTTGTACATCCGGGCGTACAGGCCGTCGACGGCCATCAGTTCCTCGTGCGTGCCCGACTCCGCGACGCGGCCGTGGTCGAGCACGTGGATGTGGTCGGCGCGTCGTACGGAGGCGAGCCGGTGGGTGATCAGGATGACGGTGACGCCCTCGTGCACGAGTTCGCGCATGCGGGTGAACGCCTCGTGTTCCGCGTGCGCGTCCAGAGCGGCGGTCGGTTCGTCGAAGACGACCACGTGGGCGTTGCGGAATCGGGCCCGGGCCAGGGCCAGGCGTTGCCATTGGCCGCCGGAGAGTTCGACACCGCCGTCGTAGGTCTGGTCGAGGAGGGTGTCCCAGCCCCGGGGAAGCTCGTCGGTGACCTTGTGCGCCTGGGCGTAGTCGGACGCCTGTTGGAACCGGATCGGATCCGGGGGTGCCGCGACGTCGGGGCGGCCCATGACGACGTTGGCTCGGGCGGTGAGGTCCCAGCGCGCGAAGTCCTGCTGGACGAGGCCGATGTGCTCGAACCAGGCGGTGCGGTCGGCTTCGCGGATGTCCACGCCGTCCCACAGGACGTGCCCGTCGGAGGGCAGGTACAGGCCGGCGAGGATCTTGGCGAGGGTGGACTTGCCCGAACCGTTCTCCCCCGCGAGGGCGATGACCCTGCCCCGGGGCAGGGTCAGGGTCACGTCGTCCAGGGCGGGCTTGTCACGGCCGGGGTAGGTGAAGGACACGTTGCGCACCTCGATCGTCGTCGGCGGCCCGAGCGAGACTCCCGTGTCGGGGATGGCGTGGGTGTCGGCGATGGCGCAGACCTGTTCGAGGTCGTTGAGCCACAGGGCCTGCGCGTACAGGCTGTTGATCGCCCGGACGAGCGCGCCGAGATTGGCGGTGCCGGTCCGAATGGCCAGCACCGCCGTGCCCGAGGTCGCGAGACTGGTGTGGCCGTTGAGGACGAGCCATGCGAGCGTCGCGTACGTGATGCCCGACGCGACGCCGGACAGTCCCGAGGTGAGCAGGTCGGTCGTGGCGTCCGCACGGGCGAGCCGGGTCTGCTCCGCTTCGGAGCAGCGTGCCATCACGCGGTAGTGGTGCAGCAGGTAGGACCCGGCACCGTGGACCCGGATCTCCTGGCCGGTGCTGTGGTGCGACAGGGAGTAGGCGATCTCAGCCTGCTGGCGACTGTGGTTCGTCCAGGCCAGCACGGAGCGATACCTGCGGCGCGCCGAGTGCACCGTCCCCCAGCCCTGCGGCACGATGATCAGCACGAGAAGCGGCAGCAGCAGCGGGTGCAGAACGGCCAGCACCGTGCCCACGGCGATCAGCGACACGAGAGCGTTCACGACCTGGACGCCATAGGTGATCATCAGGCGGCTGGCATCGGTGCCGTAACGGGCCGTGCTCATCAGCTTTTTGAACTCGGGATCCTCGATCTTGGTCATCTCCACTCGGATGACCCGCTCCAGGAGTTCGATTTCGGCGGCACGTTCGACCTTCGGCTCCAGCCGGCCGGTGGCGGCCGTGGAGGCGGCCCTCAACAGCGCCCCGAGACAGCCGAGGATCGCCACGGTCAGCAGGGCCGGCGCGGCGGAGCGGACCCGATCGGGTGTGGGGCCGGCGGAGAACAGTTCCAGCAGGATCTGATTCGTGGCCAACAGGCCGAACGCGGCGGTCAACCCCTGGCCGATCTCGGCGACCACCACGACGACCAGCGCCCCCTGATCGGCCTGCCACCCCAGCCGCAGGGATCGGGCGACCAGCCGCGGCAGCCGGCGCAGCGTGCCCAGGAAGGACAACTCCGATGATTGGCCGCGTCGTTGGTATCCGCTCCATACGGGGGTGAGGCTGCCTCCGAACAGGGTGGCCGCGGTGGTGTCCCCCGCCGCACGCGCGGCGTCGTGTGCGGCGCGTCGTCTGTCGCCGCGGGCACGGCGGCGCAACGGGCGGGCCGATTGCGGCTGCCGGGTGTCCTGGGCCATGTGCATCCCTCGATCGTCTCGTCGCTGGGTCCGCCCCGGGCAGGGTGCGGGTTGAACATGCTGTGCCGTGTTCGTCCGCGCCGGGGAGAGCGTGCGAGGGGCGTATTTGCAAACGCGCGGCTCGTCGCACGCTTGCGTATTTGCAAACGCGCGGCTCGTCGCACGCTCGGCGAAGTCCCCCCACGCGCGGCCTCGTCCCGAGGTCGGCGGATTCGGGCCGCTGTCACCGCCCTTCACCTGACGACCCGTCGACTACCTACCCGGCGGCGCGATCACGGATATCCGTCTCGGTGCGCGAGTATCGGCGAGCGCTTCGGCGCGGTTGTCCGAGGCGAAGTCGGCGATGTGGTCCACGCCGCCCTCCCAGTGGTCGGTGAACCACATCGCGGCTCGGCGCGCCTCGTTGGCCGACCTGGCACCGGTGACTCGAGCGTTTGCCGTGGCCGGCTGGTGGGTGATCACGGCGGGTGCGACCGCGGTGGTCGTCTGCGATCACGGCAAGGCACGTGCGTTGCTCGGCACGAATCGCCGCCGATTCGCCGGACGTGTGGTCCACCACTTCCGCGCCGCCACGCGACAGACCCGCACCCCCACCGCGCGACCTTCGCCGAGCGCAAGGACATGAATTCGCGGATGAACAGCGGAAGTTCGCGAGTAGTGAGGCTGCACCGGCGCCGGCCTCGGCAACAGGCTCCGGCTTCGACGGGACGAAAGCCGGGCCGGTGACGATGCGCCCCGGCAGCACCACTGCCTCGGCAACGGCCTGTTGTCGCCGCTGCACCCAGGACGACTCGCCGGGCTGCGCGAGACCCCCGACCTGCCGCCCTCGGCGGTGGAGGGCACTGCGCCTGAACTGCCGATCATGGGACGGGGTTTCCCGAGCCGCTGCCCGGGCAGCCGCGAGGGCGACGGATCGGAGGACCAACGCGATGCCCACCGCGACGAACCCAGGCAGCCACACACCGGCCGATGCCACGACCTTCAGCACCGACGTCCCGGCCCGCCTGGACCGATTGCCCTGGTCACGGTGGCACTGGCGGATCCTGATCGGTCTGGGCACGGTCTGGATCCTCGACGGTCTCGAAGTCACCGTGGTCGGCAACGTCGCCGGCCGCTTGTCCGAGCCGGACAGCGGGCTCGACATCACCGCGGCTCAGGTCACCGGGCCCGGCGCCGCGATGTACGTCGCCGGGGCGTGTGTGGGCGCACTGCTCTTCGCCTGGCTGACGGATCGATTCGGCCGCAGGAAACTGTTCATGGTCACGCTCGCCGTCTACCTCGCGGGCACCGCGCTGACCGCGCTGTCCGGCCAGGCCTGGATGTTCTTCCTATTCCGGTTCATCACCGGCCTGGGCATCGGCGGCGAGTACGCGGCGATCAATTCCGCCATCGACGAGCTGATGCCGGCCCGCTACCGAGGCCGGGTCGACCTGGCCGTGAACGGCACCTACTGGGCCGGAGCCGCCTGCGGCGCACTGCTGTCCGTCCTGATGCTGGACACCTCGCTCTTCCCCGCCGACCTCGGCTGGCGCCTGACCTTCGCCCTCGGTGTCGTGCTCGGCCTGGTCATCCTGCTGGTCCGCCGACACGTCCCCGAATCGCCGCGCTGGCTCTACCTACACGGCCGCGGCGAGCAGGCCGAAGAACTGGTCGCCGACGTCGAGCGGGAGGTGGTGGCCGAGACCGCGAAGGGCACCGGCGATCGCCGCACGTTGCCCGAACCGCACGGCGAACTGACCATCGACACGAGCAAGGCCACCGGCCTGGGTGCCATCGCACGCAGCGTGGTGCGGGAGCATCCGCGCCGTTCGGTCCTGGGCCTGTCGTTGTTCATCGGACAAGCCTTCCTCTACAACGCCATCACCTTCGGTTTCGCGTCGATCCTGGAGACCTTCTACGACGTGCCGAGCAACCGCGCCGGCTACTACTTCGCCGTCATCGCGGTCGGCAACCTGCTCGGCCCGTTGCTGCTCGGTCCACTGTTCGACTCGCTCGGTCGACGGGTGATGATCACCTCGACCTACATCGGCAGTGCCGTCGCCCTCTTCGCCACCGCCTGGTTGTTCGGGGCCGGCCACCTGAACGCGACCACGCTGACCGCGTGTTGGTGCGTCGTATTGTTCCTCGCCTCCACCGGTGCGAGCAGCGCCTACCTGACCGTCTCCGAGATCTTCCCGATGGAGGCCCGCGCGTCGGCCATCGCGCTGTTCTACGCGGTCGGCACCGCGGCGGGCGGCATCTCCGGCCCCCTGGTCTTCTCCGACCTGACCAAGTCCGGCGACGTCGCGGACACCGTCCTCGCCTTCTGCGTCGGCGCCGGCCTCATGCTCGCCGCGGGCATCGTCGCCGCGTTCCTCGCCATCGACGCCGAACGCCGCTCCCTCGAGGACATCGCCCCACCCCTCTCCTCCGTCGACCGCAACGCGGCGAGCAGCTGAGATCCGTACGCCGGCGGGATCGTGCGGACCGACGCAGACTCGGATGATGGAGATCCATCAGGCCACCGGACACCTCACGATCCCCGGTCACGGCGACATCGAGGTCGGACTCGACCTCTTCGACTGGCCGATCGACGGCGAAATTCTCCCTCGCACCTGGAGCGCCATCATCGACAACGGCCCCGTCCTGGACACGGGCACCGAAGGTGCCTTGCGCCTGAGCACCGAGCCAACCACCGTCGCGCACCCGTTCGTGGTCATCGCGAGCGGAGAGCACGTCACCCGGATCAGCGGCCGCGAAACGCCGCGCACGTATGGTCGACACACCTGATCGACCTCCCGATACCGATCACCTGTCACCCGTTCGGCCCTGGCGACGTCACCCCTACGAGGCATCTTTGACCCATCCGCGGGACACGGCGCGCCGATAGCCGGTTGTCTCTTCCCGTGTTCGGGTCGATACGCCAACGCCGCGTGGTGGCAGGGGCGTTGCCCGGAGTCGGGTGGGATCCGTGTGGTCTCCGCCTTCGGGGGTGCGCCCGACCAGCATCGATGTGCCCGCCGCCCGGCGGATACCGTCACGTCCGGCCGAGGAGTCCCATGCCCCGTCCCCGCTCCGTCCACCGCGCGGCCGCGATCGACGACCCGCGTCTCGTCGAAGCCTACGATGCGTGCCGCACGGCGATCCGCAGGGCGGGCGGTACGGAGTACCGAACGGCCCAGCTGATGCCACCGGCGTTACGACCGGCGCTGTGGGCGATCTACGCGGCCGGCCGGGTGCTGGACGACATCGCCGACACCGGCGAGCCCACCGGCAGAGGGGCGCTGTTCGACGCCTGGACCACCGCGTTCCACGAGGACCTGCGGCGCGGTGACAGCGCCGACCCGGTACGTCGCGCCCTGGTACACACGATGCGGACCTGGGATCTGCCGACCGACGGCCTGTCGGCGGCCTTCGCCGCGACCCGCGCGGACATCGACGGCCGTACGCATCCCACCTGGCAGGCGTGGAGCACCTACTCCCAGGCCGTCAACACCTCCTTCTTCGCCCAGGGCGCGGCGCTGCTGGCCGCCGCGGGCCTGTATCTGCCCCTGCGGCTGCGCTACCTGGAGGCCGCCCGGCAGTGGGTGGACGCCCTCAGCATCATCGACAACCTCGAAGACCTCGCGGAGGACCTCGCCCAGGGCCGGATCACCATGCCCATGGAGATCCTCGCCGACCACGCCCTCACGGCAGCAGACCTCGCGAGCGCCGCTCGAAGCGCGCCACGGAACCGCGCCCCGAACGGCGCGACGGATACACCCGTCGAGGCCCTGATCGGCCGGCTGGCCGCACAGGCCCGGACCTGGCTCGTCCAGCCCGACCTGTTCCGGGAACTGCCCCCCGCACTCGCGGTGGTGGCGCGTGCGGTGACCGACATCGGCCGGCTGCGCCTGGACCGCATCGAACGCACCGGGATCGAGCTGCTGCGCCGCAAACCCCGCCTGCCCCGCACGGCGACCTGGCGCATCTTCCTCCCGGCCCGGCTGAAGGCTCACGTCGCCTGGAAGTTCCTCACGCCGATCGCCCCCGCGCACTCTCGACAGGAGGGCACGACATCGCGCGCACCGACCCTGGCCGGCCTGCTGCCGGCCCCCCGCTCCGACGCTCCGGCGCCTCCCCGGCCGCATTCCTCGGGCACCCGCCCACCGACCTGGCCCGCGCACCGGCTCCCCCGGCACGTGGCCGTCGTGATGGACGGCAACGGCCGCTGGGCCACCGACCGGGGTCTCCCCCGCACCGAAGGCCACCGCGCGGGCGGGAAATCGATGCAGGACGTCGTCCACGGCGCCCTGGAAGTCGGCCTGCGCCACCTGACGCTCTACGCCTTCTCCACGGAGAACTGGCGCCGCCGACCCGAGGAGATCGACGGCCTGCTCGCGCTCGTACGCGACGACATGGTCGAAGAGACCGTCCTCGACCACGACATCCGCGTGCGCTGGGCCGGCTCCGTCGAGGGACTGCCCCAGGACGTCCTGGAAAAGCTGGTCCGACTGGAACACGGCACCGGCGAACGCACCGGCCTGACCTTGACCCTGTGCATCAACTACGGCGGCCGGATCGAACTCACCCAGGCCGCCGCCTCCTTGGCCCGAGCCGCCGCCGCGGGCCGGATCGACCCCGCGCACATCTGCGAGCGCATGTTCGCCGCCCACCTGGCCCTACCCGACCTGCCGGACGTCGACCTCCTGTGGCGCACCGGCGGCGAACGCCGCACCTCGAACCTGCTGCCCTGGCACGCCGCATACGCCGAACTGCACTTCAGCGACACCCGCTGGCCGGACGTCGACCGCCGCGACCTGTGGCAGGCCATCACCACCTACACCGACCGCGCCCGCAACTTCGGCGCCGTGCCCGGGCCTGCCGCACCTCGACCCGCCGCGGGGCAACCCGCCTGCGACGCGGACGCGCCGGGTCACTGACAGCCCGTCCCACACGGAGCTTCACCTCCTCGCGGCAGCCGTCCTCGCACTGCCGCCGGTGACACCGGCCGGGCCCTCAGCGGCCCACGCCCTACGTCACCTGACCACCCTGACCACCGCACCGACCCCGGTCTGATCCGCGAACTATCCCTGCGCAGCCCGGGATTGCGGCAACTGTGGAGCGTCGGGATCGATCAGGCTGCGACGGTGCAGCGCGACCGCGACGGCCAGGTCCTCCCAGGACATGCCCACGCTCTTGAACAGGCGCGGCCGGTCGTCGGGAACGGCGATCCGCCCGTGCACCAACTCCGCGAGGTTGCCCGGCCCGGATTCCCCGTCGAAGACCTCGTCCCACCCGGCGACCAGCAGGTCCCCGGCTTCCCGGGACGCGGCGCCGCGGGCCTCGACGTACACCGCGGAGCGACGTACCAGCGCGGTGTCCACCTCGCGTGCGGTCGGTTCGTGGGAACCCACCGCCGCAACGGCCGCGTGGGCGGGCACCAGGGTGCCGTCGAAGAGCGGAGTGCGCGCCGTGGTGGCGCACACCACGAGGTCGGCGTCGGCCACCGCGTCCGGCTTGCCGATCGTCGCCGCGAGGCCCAGTGAGCGGGCGTGGTCGGCCAGTGCCCTGGCGGGGGCGGCACTGCGGGCGACCACGGTGAGCCGGGTCAGCGGACGGATGGCGGCCATCGCGTGCAGGTGCCCGTAGGCCTGGGGGCCGGTGCCGAACAGCACCAGGTGCGAGGCGTCCGGAACCGCGAGGCGGCGCATGGCGACGGCGGTGACGGCGGGGGTCCGCACGGCGGTGAGCGTGGCGCCGTCGAACAGGGCCAGTGGCTGGAGCGTGGGTCCGTCCAGCAGCAGGTAGGTGCCGGTGATGCGAGGCAGGCCCCTGGCCGGGTTGCCGGCGGCCACTCCGGCGATCTTGACGCCCACGTGCGACGACCCGGCCGCGGGCATCAGCAGCAGCTCCCCGGCGGGCACGGCGACGCTCGAACGCGGCGGGACACGCTCGGGATCCAGCCCCGCCAGCAGCGTGTGCTCGATCGTCTCGACGGCCTCGATCGGCGTCAACTCGACCGGGATCGTCGGGAGTTGATCCGCCGTCACAGGAGGAATCCGGTTCCGAGGGTGTCGTCGGCATCGAGAATGAAGCGGTGCTCGCCGGTGCGTCGTGCCGTGCCGGTGACCTCGGTGATCACTCCTGCGGGGTGGGCTGCGACGACCTTGCCGGTGAAGACCGTACCGATGATGGATTCGTGGCGCAGTTCGTCGTCCGGCCCGAGCAGACCGCTGTCGGCCAGCAGGGCCAGCCGGGCGGAGGTCCCCGAGCCGCAGGGGGATCGGTCGATCTGTCCGTCCGCGAACACGGTGACGTTGCGTTGGTTGGGTCCTGCCAAAGTGGCCGGGAGTTCCTCGTGGAGGATGACTCCGTAGACGCCGGAGAGTCGCGGATCGTCGGGGTGCCGGGTGGCGGGTTCGTCCGCGAGGGCGGCGCGGATCTCCCGGCCGATCGCGGTGATTTCGGGGAGTCGCTCCGGGGTGACGGCGAGGCCGAGCGAAGTCGCGGAGACGGAGGCGTAGCACGCCCCGGAGTGGGCGAGGTCGACGCGCACCAGTCCGCGGGAGGTGGCCACCGGGATCTTCCTGGCGGCGATGCCGGTGGGCACGTTGCGGAAGGTCACCGAGGTGGTGCGACCGGCTCGGCGGTGGACGATGGCGGTGACTCGGCCGGAGGGTACGTCGATGTACACCCGTGCCGGACCGTCCGCGGGTGCCGCGACCAGCCCCGACTCCACGGCCCACGCGCCGAGCGCGATGGTGCCGTGGCCGCAGGCGGTGGAGTAGCCGTCCTTGTGCCAGAAGAGCACTCCCAGGTGTGCCTCGTTGTCGTCGGGGGGTACGACGAAGCCGCCGTACATGCCGCCGTGTCCGCGCGGTTCGTGGGTGAGCAGCCGGCGGATGTCGTCGAGCGGCCCCGGACGCGGGGCGGTGGCGGTACCGCCCGCGCCGAGGGCGATCGCGCGGCGCTCGGCGACGGTGTCGCCGGCGATGACGGGCAGGCCGCGGGAGACGATCCGAAAGGGTTCGCCGGCGGTGTGGTAGTCGACGGTGTCGATGACCACGGGCTCGGCGCTCGACTGGGCGTTCAACTCGCCGCCTCCGTACGGAACGGGCATGCCAAACGGCACGCGATCGGCGGGTCGATGGTGATCATGCGAACGCCTTCCTCGACGGTGGGAGTGTGCGCTTCCCCGGTGGACCGCCGGAACGACGCCGTCGCCGCCGGACAACACCTCAATAAGGTGTGACATTGTATTGAGAGGCAGAGAAGCACCGCAAGGGCTTCGCATCAGCCGCCGCCTGAGGCGCCGGCCACGGCCGTCACGACAACGGCCGCGGCCTCCGGTCGGATCGTGCCGCACCCACGGGACGCGGCAGGTGGGGCGGCAGGTGCTCAGTCGACGTCCAGCCCCAGCGTGCGGAGCTTCGGTTCGATTACCACCCGGCAATACGGCTCGAAACGATGGTTGTTGTAGAAGTCCTGCTGGTCGGATTCCGCCTCGAAAAACTGCCCGTACGACCGCAGGTCGGTGACGATATCGCGGCCGAGTTGCCGCCGTACCGAATCCATGACCTTCTCCGAACGCACGCGTTGTTCCTCGTCCGCGTAGAAGATCGTCGAGTGGTAGATGGAGCCGTGATCCGCGCCGCTCTGGTTCGGCGTGGTCGGGTCATGGCTCCGGAAGAAGAAGATCAGCACTTCTTCGAAGGAGATCTCGTGGGGCCGGAACGTCAGCTGTACCGCCTCGACGAATTTCTGCGGGTTGAGTCCGTGGCGTACGTATGCCTCGTAGTCCGGCGGCGGGCCGTGATCCCCGGCGTATCCCGCGACGCTCGAAATGATCCCGGGGGTTCGGCGCGCCACCGCGTCAAAGGACCAGAAACAGCCGGGACCGAGCGTCACGGTCTCGATATTCTTGTCTTCGGACATTGCCTCGACCATCGGAATCCTCCCCCGGGAACCCACTTCCGCATTCTGCGCCGAAGAGTAGCAGGATCGAACCGTTCGGTTACAGGACGGAACCCTTTTCATTCGCGTCGACATCTCCCACTCCCACGCGGCCGACCGCACAGTCACCGGGGTTTGTTCTGTACTCGATCATCGGCGGCGTTGCCGTAACGGGAGCATTGAGACACCCAATCGTTGTTTGGCGCCGACGGGATCGTGAGATCCTTGTCCTGAACGGGCCGTGCACCGCCGCACCGGTCGCAGGAGCACGGCTTCGAAGGCCGGGCTGCTCGCTCGGCAGCGAACCCTGGAGCACGAGTTGACCACAATCGAGAAGGCCGTCATCGCGACCGCAGCCAATCTGGCCTGGGTCAGCATGCACGACATCACCGGGACGACGAACCTGGAAGCCGACCTCGGGTTCGATTCGATCCAGAAGGCGGAACTGCTCCTCAACCTGGAGCGGGAACACGGCGTCACCCTGAGGGCGAGGGACGGCCTGGTCACCATCGAGGACGTCACCGCAGCCATCGACGCCGCCAAAAGCGCCCCGTAACCGAACCCGCCCCGCAGCCGGCGCCGTCCCCGGCGCCCGGCGACCGTGTGTGCGCCCGGCCTGCCGCCGGCCGCGGCGTGGGAGCGGCGTGGCGATGTGCCGGTCGTTGGTGATCCTCTCCCGGGCGGAGCCGTTCCTCGGCGCCTCCCCCGGTGCGCTCCCGATTGATGCGGGTAACTCGTGTGCGCCGCCGGTGCGCCGCTACCGATCTCGGCGCGACCGATGCCAGGCTCTCACGTGGCCGATACCGGCGGCGCTCGCATCCGTGCGGGCACGGCCCGTTCGTACGAGTTCGTCGTGATCGAGCGCGTCCCGGAACGCACGTATGCTCCCGAACGCGGCGTCCGGGCGGCGGTGATCACGCGGCCGCGCCGGTTCCGGCGAAGAAGAAGCGCCGCATGGGGCAACCGGGCGGATCCGGGATTCGTATTCAAGTAGGGGCCGACATGCGCGGTACCCACGCACGCACCGCACCCACGCACGCCCCTCGACCTCGGCCCGCGCCGAGCGGCGATCGCTCCCTTTGCACGGTGCCGACAGGATCACACTCCTCGCCGGTATGGGTCTCGCCATCGCTCGTGTTGTCCCGGATCGGATGCCGGTCGGCGGACGATCCGGCACCGCCGCCCGCGGCGTTCACGCAATTCACACACGATCCGCACCACCTCGCCGAACCCGCCATCGTCACTCGGATCCACCGCCCACCCGCACCCGATCGCCGTCCACACAGCGCCTTTTCCGAAGGCCGTCACCTCAGGAGACTCTCGTGAGCCCCGACGACAAGCACATCGATCAAATCCTCGGTGCCCAGGCCGCCGGGGCCCTCGTCAACGCGTGGATCGACGCCTTCATGACCGACGATCTCCTCAGCCGGGCGGCGGCCACCCGCGTGGCGTGCGAGCGGCTCGCCGACGGTTCGCCCTGGCTGATCGCCGAAGCCGGGCAAACCTGGCGCCTACGCGCGGACTTCGCGCCCACGGCCGACTTCTCCCCGGGCCTGGTCCGCGTGCTCGCCGTGCGCCATGCCCTCGACCTCCGCCCGCACGAAGGCACCGCGGCCGTCCTGCTCGGCGACGCGGAGCACGATCCCGACCACCCCATCGGCTGGATGGACCTCTGCGACTTCGACGTCCTCTATGCCCTCGATGCCTGGCCTCAGCCGAGTCCGGCAACTCCGGACTCCGGCCCCACCACGGAGGGCGGTTCGGCGACCGAACCGCTGCCGCAACGCCTCCAGGAGTTCGAATGCGGCCTGCGCGACCAGGGAATCGAATAATCGATCCCGGCAAAAGCCGCCCCCGACTCACGGCGGGCTCTGCTCCGCTGCCCCGTCGCCGAGGCCGACGAGAAGTTTGCGCAGCAGCCCGGCCAACTGCTCCTGTTCGGTGGGGCTCAGCGGTGTCAGGCGTTCCTTCTCGAAGTCGACGTGATCGCCCAGGATTTCGTCGACGAGTTCACGGCCCTGATCGGTCAGGGTGACCAGGACACAGCGCCGATTGGCGGGATCGGTTTCGCGGGTCACCAATCCCCTGGCGACCAGTCTGTCGATGCGGTTGGTGATCGCGCCGGAGGTGACCATGGACGCGTCGACGAGAGCGCCCGTGGTCAGCCGGTAGGGCGACCCGGCCCGGCGGAGGGTGCCCAGCACGTCGAACTCCCACAGTTGCAGGCCATGGGTGCCGAAGTTCCGATGCAGCTCGCGGTCCAGGAAGCGGGAGGCGCGCTGGATCCGGCCGACCACACCCATCGGTGAGGGGTCGATGTCGGGTCGCTCGACTCTCCACTGGTCCAGCCGCCAGTCGACGTTGTCTCGCACGCCACTCCTCAACGTTGAACTGTTTGACCTGATGCTAACAGGAGCACTACCTTCACCAACGTTGAACAGTTCAACGTTGAAAGGATGGGCGATGGCCCAAACTCGTGAGGTCGCCGGCCCCACCGCCGCGAAGAGCCCCCCGCACACCTGGGGGTTCACCGGCCTCGCCGCCGTGGGCCCGGTGACCTGGGGCACGACCTACCTGGTGACCACCGAATACCTGCCCTCGGGCGTTCCGCTGGGCGCCGGGGTGATCCGGGCGCTTCCGGCGGGCCTGCTCCTGCTCCTGATCTCCCGGACGCTGCCGCGTGGCGACTGGTGGTGGCGCTCGGCCGTACTGGGCGCGCTGAACATCGGGGCACTGTTCGCGCTGCTGTTCGTCGCGGCCTACCGGCTGCCCGGGGATGTCGCGGCCACGCTCAGCGCCGTACAGCCGCTCCTGGTCGCGGCAATCGCCCTCGTGCTGCTGGGCGTGCGACCGACGCGATGGCAGCTCGGCTGGGGCGTGGCCGGCGTGGTCGGCGTCGGCCTGATCGTGCTCCGCGGGCAGATCTCGTTCGACCTGATCGGCATACTCGCCGGCCTCGGCGGCGCCGCATCGATGGCGGTCGGGGTCGTACTGACCAAGCGCTGGGGGCGTCCGCCGGGCGCCGGGACACTGGCCTTCACCAGCTGGCAGCTCACCGCGGGTGGCCTGTTGCTCGCACCGGTCGCGCTCGCCGTCGAGGGGCTGCCCCCGGCACCGGACGCCGCGGCGCTCGGCGGATACGCCTGGCTGGCCGTCCTCGCCACGGCGCTCGCGCACTCGCTGTGGTTCCAGGGCCTGGGCCGACTCCCGGTCACGGCCGTCTCGTTCCTGACCCTGCTGTCACCGGCGGTGGCCACCGCGCTGGGTTGGCTGGTGCTGGATCAGTCCCTCACTCCGCTCCAGGGTGTCGGGTTCGCGCTCGCCCTGCTGTCGATCGCAGCCGCACAGCTCACCCCCGACGCCGCCCTCTCCCTGTTCCGCAGGAGCCCCGCCGCACCTCGCTGATCCCAAGGCATTTCATCCCACGAAGGACAAAGAACATTGAACCGCACCCTGCTGATCACCGGAGCCACCGGCACCGTGTCCGGCGCCTTGATCGACGCGCTCGACGACTCCGGTTTTCGGCTGCGGGCGCTGCTCCGCGACCCGTCGAAGGCGGAAACACTGCGGGCACGCGGTGTCGAGACCTTCATCGGCGATCTCGACGACCCACGCTCCCTGCCGCCGGCCTTCGAGGGCGTCCACGACCTCTGGATGTTGACCCCCAACGGTCCACGCGCGTGCGAGAACAACATGAACGCGATCTGGGCCGCTCGTCAGGCGAACATCGAGCGCGTGGTGCGCCTGTCGGCGGTGCACGCGGCCCACGACGCCCCGACCCGCAGCGGGCGCCTGCACGCATTGTCGGACCACGAGGTCGAACGGTCCGGCCTCGGCTGGACGATCCTGCGACCCCACTGGTTCATGCAGAACCTGCTCAACGAGGCCGACGACATCGCGACCGAGGGCACGTTCCGACTCAATACGGCGGATGGTCGCCTCGGCATGGTCGACGCACGCGACATCGCCGAACTCGCGGCGAAGGTACTCACCGACGGCCCGAACCTCCACCACGCAAGGATCTACACCCCCACCGGGCCCCGATCGATCGGCTTCGCCGAGGTGGCGGAGCAATTCGAGCGGGTACTCGGAACCCCGATCCGCTACGTCCCGACCACGGACGACGAACGCGAGGCGCGTCTGCTCGGGTTCGGCGTGCCCGCATGGATCGTCGGAATGCTGACCGAGTACGCGCAGGCATACGCTTGCGGCTGGGGAGACTTCACCACCACCGATGTCGAGGACGTCACCGGCCGGCGGCCCCGGAGCGTGGCGGACTTCGCCCGCGACCACGCCGACGCGTTCACCGCGAAGGGGCCGAGGGCGGCCTGACATCGGGGCGGATGCCCGGTGCGCACGCCCGCAGGGCGCCCGCCGACCGGCGCCGCGGCCGTCAGTTCCTGACCGGCGCGGGCATGCCTGCCACGGGCAGGGGTGCGGCCGACAGCCGCTCCGGTGGGTCAGCGTCGATGGGCTGCGCTGATGTGGTGCAGGTGGATGAGAATGTCGTAGCTCGGGTGCAGGCGGGTGTTCTCGTATTCGTTGCACGGCCAGTAGGGGCGGAGGCTGCGGGTGGGGTGCGTGGCGGCGAGCCAGTCGCGCGCGGTGCCGGGGGGCATGGTGCGGGTGTCGAGGTACCAGTCGTGTCGGGAGACCTGCTCCAGCACGTCCTCGCTGCCGCGCGCGATGGCCGGACCGATGTCGAAGCGACGCCAGGGCGTGCCGGGGGCGTTCACGTCGATGGCGTTGAACGATCCCTGGCCGAAGGTGAATCCGGCGTTGACGTAGCGGGTGCCGAGTTGTTCGCGCAGGATCCGCCCCGGGGTCTCGGGCCGGTGGTCCGGCACTGATGTCGGGGTCTCGGCGGCGATGTGACTGTTGTGCGCGGAGAGGAAGACCTTGGTGCCGGTGTGGCGTTGCCACCACAGGATGGTGTCGGCCACGACCCGCTCGCGGTCGCGCATCGCGGGCGCGGCTTCGCCGGTGGTGTCGAACAGCGCGGGGTCGGCGCCGACCCCGGCCACCCGGACCGGGCTGTCGCGGTGGCGTACATTCCAGGTCCGCATCCATCGGAACAGATCCCGCGTCTCGATGGTGTTCCACCGGCTGCTGCCGGCTTGGAACTCCTCGTCCATGATCGTCCTCAGGTGGCCCGTACCGTGCAGTACCCACGCGTCCAGGCGGACCCCGGCACCCCAGCGGACGGCGAAGACGAAGCTCCGGAAACCCTGGTGCTCGACCAGGTGCCGGAACAGGCGGTGCTTGACGGTGCAGAACTCGCTCGAGCCGCAGGTGGCCTCGCCCACGCCGACCACGTCCGCGCCGCGGACCATCGTGTCGAACGCCGACAGATCCGCCGCGGAAGCGCCCGGGACGGTGCTGCCCAACGGGTACGCGCGGCGCGCCAGGGCACACGCCGGGTCACCGCGCGATGCGGCGGTATCGGTGGGCGTCGGGGGTGTCGCGGACGGGACGGCGGCGGTGCGCGCGGGTGCGCCGGCGACCGTGGTGGCCGTGGTGGCCGTGGTGGCCGTGGTGGCCGTGCGCGACGGCGGACGGACCGGGATCAGGCCCAGGGTCGGCTTCGATCCCGGCCCGTACCGGCGCTCGGCCGCCGGGCTCGCGGTATCGCCAGAGGAGGGAAAATCATCTGATTTCATGACTCAGACGCTAGGCAACGCACCCCGCCGCGCGCCTCGTCCGGGAGACCCAGGACTCCGGTACCCCTTCTGTCGGATACGACAAGTACCCGAGGCCCGGAATCCGCCGCCTCCGGTCCGACCGGTCCCGCCTGCACGGGCCCTCACCCGGGAGAACGGCCGCACCGGCACGGACGGGCGCCGCCGCTGCGGCATCAGCCGGCCGTGGTCTCGGCCGGGCCGTAGTAGCCGTCGCCCGCGAAGCGCACGCGCAGCGGCTTTCCGGCCAGGTCGGACGGTATGCGCAGGACGGCTTCGCCTTCCCCCGTGGTCCACGCGCGGGCGGTCGTCGTCGCGGTCTCGTCCGCGAGCGTCACCTCGACGTCGAACAGCGGTGTCGCACAGGCGTCCCGCAGCGAGACGGCGATCGTGTCCGGGCCCGACTTCGTGACGGCCAGTCGAGGCGCGCGGTTTGCGCATACGGTCGCGGCGAAGTCGCCGACCTCGAAGAGTTCCGCGTCGGATCCGCCGCCGAACCAGCCGATCGCGCCGCTCCCGCGCGCCACCGGCTGGTAGTGGGCGCGGTCGCGCTGTACGGCGAGCCACAGGTCGCGGTCCCGGCCATCGGTGGTCAGCAGTACGTACTGGGCGCCGGATGCGCGCAGTCGGCGGGTGAAGTCTGCGGCATCGCGCGGCTCGCCCAGGCTGGTGACGCGCCGCTGTCCGCGTTCGCCCATGATCAGTTGCACGAAGTGCTGGTAGGTGAATTCGGTGAAGGCCACGGTCCGGCCGTCGGGGACGCGGTTCATCGCGGCGTAGGCGGCCGTGGGCAGGATGCGTCGGTCGCGGTTCGGGTCGCGCATCAGGCCCAGGGTCTCGCGGACGGTCGCGCGGTGTGCGAACGCACGGTCGCCGATCCAGGTGTTGGTCGGCTGGGTGGCCCACCACATGGAGATCGACGTGGTCGCGACGAACGCGCCCGCCACCAGCCCGGCCACACAGCTTCGAAGCAGCGGCGGCACCGTCACATGACGCACACCCGGACCGCCCCTCGGCCGTTGCGCCACGGCGGTCAGCACGGCGGCCAGGCACACGCAGCCGAACGCCGGCACGATCAACTGGTATCGCGCCCACCACGGCGCCGGAGACGCCGTCGCCGAGACGAGGAGCGGAAGCAACAGCCCCCACAGCAGGTCGAAGCGGCGCCTGAGCACGAACAGGGCGAGACCGACGAGCACGAGCGGGAGCAGGACGTAGATCCATTGCAGGCCGAAGCCCCCGGGTTGCTGATCGTGGGTGTAGGCCACGCGTTCTCGGTCGAAGAGCCACGAGTGCCAGGTGGCGCGGAGCTTGCTCTCGCCGGCGAGCTGCGGCACCGTGTTGTGGACGATGATCAGTTCGTCGACCGATCCCCTGCCGTGGAAGCCGAGCATGGTGAAGGGGTAAAAGGGGTTGCCGTACCTGATCCAGGTACGGATGTACCAGTAGCCTCCCAACGCCGACGCGAGCAGGCCCAGTACGGCCGCGTTCGGCAACGCGATCCGAGCGGTGGCGGCGGCGTGGGCGCGCAACCGGGCCGAGCGCGTGGCCGGTTGCCGCTCCGTGGGCGGCGAGGCGCGGCGGCCCAGCGCGCCGACCATGCGCCAGGTCTGCACCATCACGAGGCCTACGACCATCACGGCGGTCAGCAGGTTCGAGGACTTGACGCCGATGGCCAGTCCCAGTGCGATCCCGACGATCAGGACCCGGCGGCGCAGACAGGCGCTCGCGTCCCGGCCGTGGTCGATGGCGTCTTGGACGGCGGGATGGATGCCGAGGGTCAGATGCAGGGCGGTCAGGGTGGTCGCGGCGGTGGCGAAGTCGACGTAGGTGGTGGAGGCTTCCAGGAACACCGCGGGGATGGCCAGGATGCCGAGGCCGGCGAGGGTGGCGTGCGCGCGGCGGGCGCCTGCGGTACGGGCGAGGCCGGCCGTGGCGACCGCACCCAGGGCGAGGAAGGCCAGGCCGGATGCCCAGCCGAGTCGGGTGTCGCCGACGAACGCGCCGGTGAAGCCGGTGAGCAGTTCCTGGCCCTGCGGGTAGACGTCGGCCCACAACACCTGCGGGGTGTGCCCGACGTAGCCCTGCTGGAGCCAGATGGTGGGTCCGGGCAGGTGGTACCACAGTCCGTCGTAGTCCAGTGGGCCCAGGAACACGGCGAGCGCGGCACGCCAGCAGTACTGGCCGCCCACCAGCAGCGCCAACACGACCACCAGCGGATGCCGCAGGCAGCGCCGTACGCGCGGCCACAACCCCGCTGCGACGGCGACACCGCGGCGTCGGGCCGCGTCGGCGCCGGTCCGTCGGGTGGCCACGACCTCCACTGCGGCGAGCGCGACCGCGGCGCCGAACAGGGCGCCCGCTTCGAGGCGCCGCAGCAGACCGCCGACCAGCAGGGTCAGGGCGGACAGTTGGGCCGTGCTCAACAGCAGCCACACCAGCACGATGTCCACCGCCCGGCGCATCCCGCTCGCGCACGCCAGATGCCAGCATCCGGCCGACGTGCACAGCAGGGCGATCACGAGTGCGGCGGCGTTCACCGCGCCGGTCCGGATACGTCGTTGGCGTTCGACGCCCAGGAGGCCGCGTCGGGAGCCGGTGGCGTGGCGCGGAAGACCCAGGTGCGGTAGCCCCAGAAGCGGAACGCCGTTGCCAGGGCCATTCCGATCACGTTGCCCGAGATGTTGTCCGCGAGCAGGCTGTCGAAGCCCAGGACGTCGTGGGAGAGCGAGAGGCAACCGAGTTGGATGGTCAGGCCGCCGCAGCTCCAGCCGACGAACAGCAGGAATCGCCGTCGTGCGTCGGCGGCTTCCTCGGGCGTGGCGCGGTGGCCGTAGGTCCAGCGGCGGTTGCCGAGGTAGGCGATCACGGTGGCGGCGCTGAGCGAGACGAACTTCGCGAGGAGGGAAGGGGTGTCGAGGAGTGCCCGCAGGATGTTGAACAGGACGACATCGGTCGCGTAGCCGAGGCCGCCCACCAGGGCGAACCTCGATATCTCCGGTGCCAGGCGGCGCAGGCGCTCGAATGGTGCAGGGAACATGAGTGCTTTCTCGTCGCTGTGGGGGGCGGGTCCGATGCGCGCGGCTCGGCGCTTTCGGGCAGCGCGAAGCACGCCCCGGCGCGGTGTGTCCGGGCCGGGCCGGCGCGGCGGCTGCCTACAAGGGATCGAGTGACCGACGGAGCGGGTCGTCCGGGCGATGGGGGCCGAGACGGGAGATCAGGGCCCAGGGCCCGGGCGTATCGGCAGCCCGGGCCGGGATCAGGTGTCGCCGCGGGTCAGGGGGCGTCCCAGCGCGGTGAGGCCGCGATCGCCTTCACCTGGTCCTGAAGCATGGAGGGTCCGGCAAAGGAGGTCGATTTGTCGCGCTTGCTCTCGGAAGACTGGTCCTGCTCGAAGCGGATCCGGAGTCCGTGGGCGCGGAAGGCGGTCAGGGCCCACGGTGCGTACCTGCCTTGCGCGGTGCGCGCGCGGTCGATCCTCGCCGATGTCCCGTCGGACAGTTTCACCATCTCGCAGGTCCCGGCCGTGGAATCTGCTTTGGGGGCGGCGGGCGGGCAGACCTCGATCGGGCCGGAGTCGACGCTCACGTTCAGCCTATGGGTTTCGGAGTCGGTGTCCACGACGAACTCGCTCGTGCTCGACGACCCGTCGGCCGAGGCCACGCGCGCCCCGGAGCGCAACAGGGCGGGCACCAACCCGGTGACCTGCTGCTCGGGGGTGGCTACGGCCGCGCCGACCGGTTCCCAGCTCGCACTGCGGGCGATGGCGGCGATCTGCTCCATGTTCAGGCCCGAGACACCGGCGATGTCGCCGACCACGAGGTAGTCGCCACTGGCCCGGACGTCGACGCGTGCGCCGTCGGGTCGGGTGTACAGAGCCCGCCACAACTGCAACGGGTCGGTGCTGTCCCCCTTGTCCTTGATGGTCCTGCGCGTGGTCAGCACGGCTCCGTCCGGCTCCGGCGACCGGCTGCACTCACTCTTCGAAAGGGTCTCGTCGCAGTACGCGTCGCTGTCGTCGCGGCTGCCGGGAACCGGGCGGGAGATCAGCACGCCGAGCTCGGAGGATCCGGACGCGGTCGTGTAGGTCGCCATGACTTCCGCCTGGGAGCGGAGTACCCTCGGTGAACCCGCCGCGAAGTAACTGTAGCTGTTGGTCAGTTGACCGTCCGAAGGAACAGCTTTGGCCAGCAGCGGCACCAGGTCGCGCGGCGCGTCGGTCACCCAGGGGGCGCCGGTACGGTCGGCGGGTCCGGAATGCGAGTCGAACACGCCCTCGGCGGTGGCCCATCCGGCGACGCTCGCCGTCACCAGGACGGCGGCGAGGGCACTCCGGCGCAGGGTTCTGAACCGCCGGCGCTGCCGGCCGCGGGCGAGACCTCGGGCCACCAGGTCGGAGCTGGGCCCGGGAAACGTGTCGCCGGCGGCCCGCAGTGCCCCGGGCAACTCCCGCTCGTACCGCTCGAAGTCCTCGTCGCTGAACGGGTCCGCATCGGTGAACACGGCCTTCACGTCCTTCCGGTCGCGGTCACGGGGTCGGGGTTGGTGGTCGGATTCGGGTCCGGTCAACATGTCGCCGCCGGGGCTCGCAGTTCGGTGCCCAGGAGGGCGCGCAGCCGGCCCAGGGCCCGCTTGGCGCGGACCGGTACGGTGCCGGGCGCTATCCGCAGGATGTCCGCGGCCTCCTTCACCGAGTAGTCCTCCCAATAGCGCAGCACCAGGACCGCGCGGTCGGCCGGGGACAGTCGGGCCAGACCTTCCAGGAGGGTCAGGCGCAACTCGATGTCGTCGTCGACGGGTGCGTGCGGCTCCGGGAGTTCCTCGGCGGGATGCTCAGACCAGCGTTTGAGCCGGCGGGCGGACAGGAACGTGCGCACCAGCGTCGTATGCGCGTAGGCCATCGGGGCGTCCATCGTGCTCACCCGGTTCCAGCGGGGGAAGAGCTTGCCGAAGGTCTCCTGGACCAGGTCCTCGGCGAGGTGCCAGTCGCCGGTGAGCAGGCAGGCAGTACGCAACAGTTGGCTGCTGCGCGCATGCGCGAACTCTTCGAAGTCCGCAGCCTTGCTTCCCGACATGGGGCCTCCACACATTGGCGTCACACGAGTAACGCCTCGACCACGCGTTTTCATAACACCCTGGATCGGAATTTGTTTTGGGACCCGCTGCCGAGGCGGCTGCCCGTCGACGGAACGGACCGCTGCGCGCGAGGTCCATCCGGTCCGTGAAGGGCGGCCGCCGTTCCCGAGGCCGCGTGGCGTCACGAGGACCCGGGTTCACCGGGGAAATGATGTATTCCCGTGTCGCCGGCGCGGTCGACCCCTACCGTGGTGGGTTCAAGTGGGATGTCGAAGCGGGAGGGTTGGCTGTGCTGCACGATGCGACCCGGATCGAGTTGCTCCCGGGTACCCGGGTGCGCAGACTCCTGCCCTGGCCCCATGCCCAGGGCCGGGGCCTGCCCCCGGAGGTGTCGGCCGATCGCGCCGGCGGCATCGGTGCCCGCTGCCACCCCGACGCGGACATCACCCGACTGCGCGAGAGCACCGGGACGGGGGTGCGGGTGTGGGATCCGGCGTCGGGCCGACCCGTCGGGCAACCTCTCACGGAGCGCATCGACCGGGTGCCGACGGTGGCATGTGCCGTCCTGGACGGACGGCCGGCCGGCCGCTGTGAGCCTCTCGGCCGGCCGTGCCGCAGCGATCCGGAACCCGACCACCACCCGGCCCGTCACCCGGCCCCTCACCGGCCACGCCCGTCGGGTGCCGGCAACGGCGCTCACCGTCCCGGACGGTCGGCCCGTCGCGGTCACGGGTTGCGAAGACCGCTCCGTACGGCTCTGGGACCTCGCAGGCATGAAGCGGTGGAAACCGTTCACCACCAACCGATGGCCGCGGTGCGGCCGCCGACGGCGTCCGGGGCGGTCCGTGAGGTTCGCGTGTGTCGCGCATCGGTGCCGGAATCTCCCGGGGCGCTGCCTCGCACGCCGGCAGGCGGCGATTCGGGGCCGACGGGCGACCGCGCCCACCCCGCCCGGTGCGCCGTTATCGCCGACCGCGCCGCCCGGGTGCCCGTTGGTCAGACCCGGCCGAGCGGGGTAGAACGATAGACATGGCCGACACTTTCGGCCGGTTCCGGGGCGCATCGGCTCAGCCGCCGTCCGACAGGCGCCCGAGAAGCGTCGCGGGGCAGGTCTTCGTACTGCAAGTGGCCGTCGTGGTCCTGCTCGTGGCCGGCGCGGTGCTCGCGCTCGTGCTGCAGTCGCGGTACGACAACAACCAGGAGGCCCGGCAGCGGGCGGTCTCCGTCGCGCAGACGTTCGCCCACTCCCCCGGCCTCGTGGCCGCACTCGAATCGCCCGACCCCAGCAGCGTGCTGCAACCGCTGACCGAGGCCGCCCGCATGGACGCCGACGTCGACTTCATCGTGGTGACGGACACCCAGGGGATCCGCTACACGCACCCCCGACCGGAACTGATCGGACGGCGCGTCGTCGCCACCATCCAACCGTCACTGGCCGGCCACACCCTCGTGGAGAGCGTCTACGGTCCGCTCGGCCACGAGGAACAGGCGGTCGTGCCCGTCATCGATGCCAACGGCTCGGTCCGGGGTCTGGTCATCGCCGGCCTCAAGGTCGAGAACGTGCACGGCGTGGTCGACCGGCAAATGCCGGTCATCCTCGGCACCGCCGCGGCCGGCCTCGCGGTGGCCACCGGCGGAACCGCGCTGGTGACCCGGCGGCTGCGGCGCCAGACCCACGGCCTGGACCCGGCCGAGATGACCCGCATGTACGAGCACCACGACTCAGTGCTGCACGCCGTCCGCGAAGGTGTGCTCATCGTCGGCGGCGACGCCCGGCTGTTGCTGGCCAACGACGAGGCCGCACGGCTGCTCGACCTGCCGCCCGACGCCGAGGGCCGGCGGATCACCGACCTGCCCGACCTCGATCCGGACATGGCGCAATTGTTGTCCTCCGGCAGCCCGGTCACCGACGAGGTCCACCTTGCCGGAGGCCGGTTGCTGGCGGTCAACCAGCGCCTTACGGACCGTCACGGCGGCCCCCCGAGCACGGTCGCCACCATCCGCGACTCGACGGAACTGACGGCACTCGCCGGAAAGGTCGAGGTGGCGGGCGGGCGACTCAGGCTGCTGTACGACGCCGGCGGCTCCATCGGCACCACCCTGGACGTGGTGCGCACAGTCGAGGAACTCGCCGATATCGCGGTCCCCCGGTTCGCCGACTTCGCCACCATCGACGTGGCGGACCCGGTCCTGGAGGGAGGCGAGCCGGCGGGCAACGGCGCCAAGATGCGCCGGATCGCCGTCCGCGGCATCCGCGAGGACCACCCCCTGTACCCACGCGGCATGCTCATCGACTTCGTCCCCTCCACCCCGCAGGCGCGCGGGCTCGGCAGCGGCCGACCCGAGATCGTGGCCGACCTGTCCACCGCGACCGGCTGGCACGCCCAGGATCCGGAGCGGGCGGGTGAGATCGTCGCGTACGGCATCCATTCGCTGATCACCGTTCCCGTCCAGGCCCGGGGCGCCGTGCTGGGCGTGGCCAACTTCTGGCGCCTGGAGCGACCCGAGCCGTTCGACGAGGAGGACCTGTCCCTGGCCGAGGAACTGGTCGCCCGCGCCGGGGTGAGCATCGACAATGCCCGCCGCTACACCCGCGAACACACCCTGGCGGTGGCCCTGCAACGCAGCCTGCTGCCGCGCGCCCTGCCCGAGCAGAGCGCCCTGGAGGTCGCCCACCGCTACCTGCCCGCGCAATCGGGGGTCAGCGGCGACTGGTTCGACGTGATCCCGCTCTCCGGCTGCCGGGTGGCGCTGGTCGTCGGCGACGTCGTCGGCCACGGCCTGCACGCCGCCGCCACCATGGGGCGGCTGCGCACCGCCGTGCACAACTTCGCCACGCTCGACCTGCCTCCCGACGAACTCCTCGACCACCTGGACGACCTGGTCGCCCGGATCGACCAGGACGAGGCCGATGCCGAGGTCGGGTCGGGCATCATCGGCGCCACCTGCCTGTACGCGATCTACGACCCGGTGTCCCGGCGCTGCACGATGTCCCGGGCCGGACACCCGCTGCCCGCGCTGGTCGACCCCGCCGGCGGCGTGGAGTTCCCCGACCTCCCGGCCGGGCCGCCGCTCGGACTGGGCGGCATGCCGTTCGAGACCGCCGAGTTCGAGGTGGCCGAGGGCAGTTCGCTCGTGCTCTACACCGACGGCCTGATCGAGGACCGCACCCGCGACTTCGACGTCGGCATGGAACTGCTGGGCCGGGCCCTGGCGCACGCGGGCCGGTCGCCGGAGGAGAGTTGTCGCGCCGTACTGGAGGCGCTCTTGCCCACTCGTCCCAGGGACGACGTGGCGCTGCTGATCGCCCGCACCCGCGTACTGGGGGCGGACCGGGTGGCCGAGTGGGTCGTGCCCGCGGATCCGGCCGCCGTCGCCGGGATGCGCGAGGCGGTCTCCGCGAAACTGGACGAATGGCGGCTGGAGGACCTGTCGTTCGGCACCGAACTGATCCTCAGCGAGTTGGTCACCAACGCCATCCGCTACGGGTCCGAGCCGATCAGGGTACGGCTGTTGCGCGACCGCAGCCTGATCTGTGAGGTCACCGACGGCGGCAGTACCGCACCGCACATGCGCTACGCGGCCACCACGGACGAGGGAGGCCGCGGGTTGTTCCTCGTCGCCCAACTGGCCGCGCGCTGGGGCACGCGCTACCTCCCGGACGGCAAGGTCATCTGGGCGGAGCAGGCGCTGCCGGCGCCGGCCGGCGGCACCGAGACCTGAGCCGGCGCGGCCGACCTTCGAGCTGTCCGGCAAGCACTGCCACGTTGTCCCGGACGCGCCCGAACTCCTAGAATTCGACTATGTGTCCTACTGATCCGATTATTCGGACACCGTTGGTCGTCGACGCCCACGTGCACGTGGCGTCGGCGGACCGCGCGCGCTTTCCGCTCGCACCCTCCGGAGTCGGCAGCCCCTGGTTCCACGCGGACGACGTCGGCGCCCGTGAGCTGACGGCCGCGATGCACACGGGCGGGGTGCACCGCGCGGTGGTGGTGCAGGCGGTGGGCGCCTACGGATACGACTGCTCGTACGCGATCGACGCCGTGCGGACCGACCGGGACCGGTTCGCCCTGGTCGGCGCGGTGGACATGGATTGCGCCGACCCCGCCGGCGCACTCGCGGCCCTGGCCCGCGAAGCCGGTGAACTCCTGCGCGGGGTAAGGGCGTTCGGTGCGTACGGACGCCGGCCCCGCTGGCTGGAGGACGGGCGCGCGGACGAGGTGTGGGCGCCGGCGGGCGAGCTCGGGCTGACCGTGGTCCCGGTGCTGTTCCCCGACGCGCTGCCCAGGCTGGGCGCGGTGGTCGCCCGGCACCCGCACGTCCCGGTCGCGCTGGACCACTGCGGCTTCGTGGACCTGACGGGCAGCACACCGTTCGCGGCGGCTCCGCTGTTCGACCTCGCCGCCCTCCCGGCGGTGCGGGTCAAGGTGTCCACGCACGTGCTGAACCTCGCGGCGGCCGAGGGCGATCCGGCCGATGTGGTGGACCGGCTCGCGCGGGCGTTCGGCGCGCACCGGATGGCGTGGGGGTCGGACCACCCGCAGACCGCCGGCTCGACGTATCCGGCTATGGTCGCCCTGGGCCGGCGGGCCGCACGCCGACTCTCCCCCGCGGATCGCGACGACTTCCTCGGCCGCACCGCACTCAGCCTCTGGTGGAGCGCCACATGACCATGCCCCAGCCGCCCCACGCGCCCGCGCATCCGGCTGCCGAACCGGGCGATCGGTCCGCCTCCCCGCCCACCGACCGGGTGATCGCCGTACTCGACCTGCTCTCGGCCCACCCCGGCCGCGAGTTCACGCTCACCGAGATCATCCGGCACAGCGGGATCAGCAAGGCCACCTGCCACGCGGTGGTACGCCGACTGGCCGACGCGCACTACCTGCTGCACACGCCGACCGGGTACTCCCTGGGACCGGCCCTGATCGCGGTCGGCCACGCGGCCGAACGCTCGTTCCCGGCCGCGCGCGCCGCGCAGCACCATCTGGTGTCCCTGGCCGAGGAGTTCGGCGTGCCGTGTACCGCCGCGGTGCACGACAGCAAGACGATCACGGTCGTGGACGCGGCCGGGCCGCGTTCCCCGGGCGACGCCTCCGGGATCGGTCTGCGCATTCCCCTGGTGCCGCCGTACGGCGCGGTCCAGATCGCCTGGTCGGGCGAGGACGAGATCCGGGCCTGGCTCGATCATGCACCCCGCGCCGACGACGACTTCCGGAATCGGCTGGTCGGCGTGCTGGAGACCATCCGCCGGCGCGGCTACGACGTGCACCGCGAGAGCACGGCGTCCATGCGGCTGCGCGAGGCGCTCTACGGGCTGTTGCGCGAAGACCTCTCCGCGTCACAACAGGAGGCCGTCTCCCTGCTCTACACCCAGCTCAGCCACATCGATTCGCTGCCGGAACGCCTGGACGACCGCACCCGCTACAACGTGAACGCGATCTCCGCCCCCGCATTCGACGCCGACGGACGCACCTCGGTCGTACTCTCCCTGCTGATGGCCAAGCCACTGCGCGGCGCCGAGATCTCCCGTGCCGGCAAGCGCCTGCTGGCGGCCGCCGCAGACATCACCAGGTCCACGGGCGGCCGGCCGGCCGACGGCGAGCCTCGGCGCGCCCGCGAGCCGAAGTAGCGCCGGCCCACGCCCGCTACCGAGAAGCCTCCTGCTTGGCGGCCTCGTCGAGCCACTGCAGGATCTCCGCGGTGACCGGGTCTGTGATGTCGGCGAACTCCCCGTGCTTGCCCAGGAATTGCTTGACATACGGGCAGACGGGAACGATGCGCCTTCCCGTGGCGCGCACGTCGTTCAGCGCCTCCCGCACGAGCACGGAGGCCAGGCCGCGCCCGGCGAACGCGTCGTCGATCCTGGTGTGGTAGAAGACGCGCTGCTCACCCCGGTCGCGGTACATGGTGAGACCGGCGAAGGCGTCGTCGATCCGAATCTCGTAGCGGTGTTTGTCGGCAACCTGCCGAACGGTGGGCGCCACGGCCTGGTCCGTCATCCGCATTTCCTTTCCCCGCCATAAAGTTCTACTTTCAACAACTACGGGATCGATGATAGGACGCGCGACGAGAGATCGCGCGATGAGGGAGTGCACGTGACGAAGACGGCAGTGGCGACCACCGGCGGACGAGTGTTCGTCGACAAGCAAAGCCCGCGGGCGTACAAGGCGTTGGCCGGGACCGCCGAGGCCGTCCGGGAGGTCGCCGCCGAAGCCGGCCTGGACCGACCGCTGGTCGAGCTGATCAACATACGGGTCTCCCAGCTCAATGCCTGCGCGTTCTGCCTCGACCTGCACACCCGGACGGCCCTGCGCGCGGGCGAGACAGCGCAACGGCTGGCGGTGCTGCCGGCCTGGCGCGACACCGCGTTGTTCAGCGCCCGGGAGCGGGCCGCACTGGCCCTGGCCGAGGCCACCACGCATCCCGCGGACGCCGGCGCTCAGGAGAGCGCCTACGCCGCTGCGCGGACCGCCCTGTCCGACGACGAGATCTCTGCGGTGATCTGGGTGGCGATCACCATGAACGCCTTCAACCGGGTGTCCGTCATGAGCAAACACCCCGTGCGCCCGACCGGCGCAATACCGTCGGCCTGACCCGCGGCGCCGAGGGGACGAAGGGCCGGGCCCATCGATCCGCCGTGCGCGGGGTCGATGTTCGTGCACGGGCGGCGGCGGGTGCGATGCCCGGCACTCCGACGATTCGCCGACGGAACGCGGGTCGGTCCACGGTGGGTTCGGGGCGGTTGCGGGACAGGAACGCCCCTGCCGCCAACACGACCGCGACCGCCCGCCCGATGCCGGCACCGGCTCCAGCTCCGGCTCCGGCTCCGGTGACCAGGGCGCCACGGCCTGACGGGTCGATCTCCACCGCCGCCGCTCCCCATGGTGTGCGCCGTTGCGTGCGCCGTCCGGGACCCCGTCACGGCGCGACGGGCGTGGTCGTGGCCAGGAGCAGCGCGTCGTCGACGGCCTCGGCCGCCATCGTGTCGAGTTCGGCGTCGGTCGACCCGCCGAGCGGGCCGCGTACGGTGAGGATCCGCGCCTGGGGCAGCCCGTACAGCGTGCATACCCGGCGGGCGATCTCGGTGAAGCCGGCGGTGGCCAGGAGCAGGGTGGGGATGCCGAGTTGTTCGAGTTCGACGGTGTCGTGGCTGCTCCAGGAGGTGCAGGAGCCGCAGTCGGCGGACCCGGTGATCACCATGTCGGCGCTCTCCCGGATGCGTTGCATCACTGCCGGCTCGGCGGGCAGGGCGGCACTGGTCTTGGCGATCTCCAGGGTGAGGGAGGCGCCGGTGCGTTCGGCGAGCAGGCGGGCGATGCCGCCCTGGATGTGGCCGGCGTGCGGCTTGAGGTTGTCCAGCACGGCGATGCGCTTGCCGGCCAGGACGTCGAGGCCGGGTGCGAGGCGCTTGGCGAGTTCGCCGACACGGCCGGTGGGATCGATGATCGTGATGCTCATGGGTGGCGCTCCGTGGAGGGGAAGGCTCGGTGGTCAGGCCGTCGGGACGGTGACGCTGCGGGTCAGGCCCCAACTCGGGACGACGAGCGAGTGTTTGCCGGGCCCGCCGGCGACCAGGACGCGGATGTTGTCGGGGCTGTCGGTCATCGGCTGGAGGTCGTCGTCGCCGAGCGCGCGCATCCACGGCCGCCACAGCACCGCGCCGAAGTGCGCGCGGAAGTCGCCGGCGCGGCGGCGGGCCTTCTCGAACAGGTAGGCCTGCACGTCCTGGCGCGCCCAGCCCGCCGCCGCGAGCGTGGCGGCGTGTTCGGGGCCGAGCACGACGAAGTACTCGGCGCTGGAGACGACCGCGTTGTTGGTGCCGAAGGTCGCCATGACGGTGGCGGCCTTGTCCAGGATGGGTGCCGGGTTCTCCCGGGTCTCCATGTCGTGCAGGTTGTGCGGGTTCTCCATCCCCGCCACCGTCACCGCGCTCGGCGCGTCCAGACCCAGCGCGCGCGGGTACGTCGGCCACGGGCTGGCGTCGGCGTTCTCCGCGAAGCAGAAGGTGTACTTCGACGGCTGGCCGTGGGTGGCCGCGTCGCCCATGCCCTGGTCGCCGACACCGTGCGCGGTGCCGCCGCCGATGTGCAAGAGGGCCAGGCGCGCCGCGCGGCCCAGGGTGGCGTTGGCCCGATTGCCCGGGCCCAGGGTGCCGGTACCGGCGTTGAAGCCGCAGCGGCGCACCGCGTCCCCATGCACGAGGACCATCACCGAGACGGGGTGGGTGGTGGAGTTGACGCCCCGCAGGTTGAACTCCGGTGCGCACATCCCGCGCACGGCGGCGACCAGCAGCGGGAGCACTTCCGGTGGGCATCCGGCCATGACCGCGTTCGCTGCCAGCACCCGCGGCGTGGCCTCGCCCAGGCGCGGCGGCAGGACACCGACCACCTCGTCGGGATCGCCGTCGTATCCGGCGAGCATCGCGTCCACGCGTGCCGGGGTGGGCGCGACGACGGGGAGTCCGTCACCCCAGCCGCGTTCGGAGAGCAGCGCGTACAGCGCTTCGGGGCTCTCGTCGGCCAGGGGGATGCTCCCGGGGCCCGGCTCGTGGAGGGGTGTTTCGGCGTGCACCGCCATCGGTTTCCTTCCGAGTCGGGGTACGGCCGCAGGTGGTCTCGGCCAGTGCCGAACGTAGGCCGACGGGTCGTCACACACAAGGGAAGTTTCGAAAATTCGATGTGATCGTTCCGAATCTCGAACAGGAGGTCGGGGCCGGGCCGGCTCGCGACACGGCGTCCGGGGTCGGCCGAGGTCTCACACGTCCGCGACCGGCGAGGTCTCCTGCTCGGCCCAGATCGTCTTGCCGCTCTGCTGATAGCGGCTCCCCCAGCGGCGGGTGAGCTGCGCCACCAGGAACAGCCCGCGCCCGCCCTCGTCGGTGGAGCGGGCGCGGCGCAGGCGCGGTTGGGTGTTGCTGGGGTCGGAGACCTCACAGATCAGCACGTCCCGGCCGCGGACCAGCCGCACGGTGACCGGGCCGTGTTCGCCGTAGCGGATGGCGTTGGTGACCAGTTCGCTGACGACCAGTTCGGTGGTGGACACGAGGTGGTCCAGGTCCCAGGCGCCGAGTTGCGCGGTCGTCAGCTCGCGGGCCCGGGCCACCTGCTCCGGATCGGCGGGCAACTCCCAGAGCACGCTGTCCCGGTCGGACAGCGGGCGCACCCGGGCCAGGAGCAGGGTGGTGTCGTCGTGACGTGATCCGTCCGTCGCGGCGTCGAGCAGTTCGCGCCCGACCACGCCCAGGTCCCGGTGGGCGAGGTCGCTGTGTTCGAGGCGATCGAGGAGGCGTCGCATGCCGGCGGCGAGATCGTGGTCGGGGCCGGAGACCAGGCCGTCGCTGTACAGGATCAGGACGCTGCCCGGCGCCAGGTCGATCTCGGCGATCTCGAACGGCATGCCGCCGACCCCCAACGGCGGGCCGGCCTCCAACTCCACGAAGTGGGCGCGTCCGTCGGGTTGCAGGACCGCCGGCGGCGGATGCCCGGCCGAGGCCATCCGGCAGCGGCTGGTGACGGGGTCGTATTCCGCGTACAGACACGTGGCGCCGGCCACGTCGGCGGCGGCGCCAGGTCGGTTCGGGAAGCGCTGGACCAGGTCGTCCACGTGGGTCAGCAACTCGTCCGGGGGCAGGTCCATGTCGGCGAGCGCCTGAACGGCGGTGCGCAGGCGGCCCATCGTCGCGCTGGCCTGGAGTCCGTGCCCGGCCACGTCGCCGAGCACGAAGGCCAAGCGCAGCGAGGACAGCGGAATCATGTCGTACCAGTCGCCGCCGAGCCCGGCCGCGGAGGAGGTGGGCAGATAGGCGGCGAAGGTCTCGGCAGCCGGTTCGTCGGCGCTCTCCTCGGGCAGGAGGCTGCGTTGCAGGGCGAGCGCGAGGTTGCGTTCGCGGGTGTAGCGGCGGGCGTTGTCCACGCTCAGCGCGGCGCGCGAGGCGATCTCCTCGAGCAGGCGGGCATCGCCCTCGTCGAAGGGTTCCCGGCGGTCGGTGCGCCACAGTTGCACGCTGCCGAGCACGTGGCCGCGCGCGAACAGCGGTACGGCCAACAGGCTGTGGGCGTTCTCCGGCACGACACCCATGTCCACGGCGTCGGCGGGGAGCACCGCGAGTCGCGGGATCAGCAGGGTGGCCCCGCTCTCCATGGCCCGGATCTCCGGGATGTCGGGCGGAACGGGCAGCCGTTCGCCGACCTGGACCAGTGCCGCGGGCCATGCCTCGTCCGTGTGGGCCACCCCGGCGCGGACATCGGGCGTGTAGCCGGTCGCCGGGTCGACCGCGGGCTCCTCGCCGACCAGAACCGTCTCGGCGAGGTGCACGGCGGCGAAGTTCGCCAAGCGCGGCACCAGCAGGTCCGCGAGTTGTTGTGCGGTCTCCACGACGTCCAGGGATGCGCCGATGCTCCGGGCGGCTTCGCGGACCACGTCGAAGCGGGCTTCGGCGCGCACCAGTTCGGTCGTGTCGTTCATCGTGACGAGCAGGCCGAGCGTGCGTCCCGCCGTGCGCTCGACGCGCAGGATGCCGAGGCCCAGGTGTAGGGGCTTGCCGTTCGCGGCGCGCGCGGTGAGCAGTTGCCACCGCCGCAGGGCCGGACCCGCCGGGGACAGCGCCCCTTCGAGCGCGGGCACCAGAAGGTCGAGACCGAGGGTGGTGAAGGCGGCCCTCATGTCGTCCCCGCGGCTCATCGGGATGCGAGCGAAGCGTTCGGCGGACGCGTTGGTGGCGAGGATCCGAAGGTCGGCGTCCACAGCCGCGAGGAGCATCGCGCCCTGGTCGAAGACGGCGTGCGCCAAGGGGCCCGTCCACTCCGCGGGCAGCTCGAAGTCGGACGCGTCGTGACCGTCTTCCGCCACCCTTCCATCCCTCCGGACGCGAAGCGATTTGCCCAATATCTACCACTTGGGGCGGCCATCCACACGGGCCCGGACGGGCGGCCGACCGGCCGCACCGGACACCGGGGCGGCCCCCGGCCCCCGCCGGCGCAGGCGGTCGTCACTCATGCGTGGCGGGTGACCGGCGGCTGTGCCCGAAGGGCGGGCCCGGACACCGGTTCGGGGCCGCCGAATGGGACGCCCGGCGTGGTGCGAGGTACGGGGTTGTCCCCCACCACGCCGGAGTCTTCGCATCGGTTGTCCGCGAGGTGCTTCCGTCGCCCGTCAGATTCTCCGCAGGACGAAGGTGTCGCCGGGGGTGCCGGCGAGGAGAAGGTCTACCCGGCCGGAGAGTTGGTGGACGGTGTCGTCGGGGCCCGGGGTCAGGGCCGTGGGGACCGGATCGGGCGAGGGATGTACGGCGATCAGGTCGGCGGTGTGCCAGCCGTCGCGCGAGCGCAATTCGATCCACGCGTCGACCGGCCCGATGCCGCCGAGGCGGTTGCGGACACCGAGGAGCGTGCCGTCGGGGCGGGCGAGCAGACCGTCGAGGCCGACGAACACCTCCTCGGCTCCGCTCACCTGGACCCGGTGAACGGCCGTGGGATCGGCGATCGGCACGCGCCACAACGTGCCGTCGTCCGACTTGCCGATCAGCAGGTGCCCACCCGCCGGCCCCTGCTGCCAGGCGATGCCGTTCAGGCCGAAGCCACCGGGCGGCGGGGCCAGTCGGTCGTCCCGTACCAACACCGAGGCCGAACCGTCCGCCCCCACGCGGTAGACGATCGGCGCGAAGGAGTCCGTGACATACGCCGTCCCGTGCCGGTCCACGGCCACGTCGTTGGCGAAGTGCGGCTTCCCGTCACCGGCCACCGTCGCCAGGTCGACGTGGAACACCCGCTCCCCGGTGGCCAGGTGGTAGGCCCCCACACCGGCCAGCACACCCTGGGTCGCGGGAGACGAACGCACGCTCACCCCGAGGTCGGAGTTGGCCAGCAGCACCCGATCCCGGCGCACGTCGACATGGAGACCGGCCACCGACACCAGCACGTCCGGGTCGTCCACCAGGACCTCGATGCCGCCGTCCGGGTGTACGACCGCGACGGTGCCGTGGCGCAACGAGCCGACCAGGAACCGGCGACGCTCGGGATCCCAGGTCGCGCCTTCGGGGCACAGCGTGTCGGCATGTCCGTTCACCACGTCGGGATACGGTTCGGCGCCGAACGGCCCCGGTCGCAGCTGCGGTACGGCGGACGCGGATGGTACGCCGGTGGCCAGTACCGCGGCGGCGGCGGCAGCGGCGGTCAGTACGCCGCGTCGGGTGGGGTGGTCCATACGATTGCTCCTCGATGGGTGGAATCCTCGGGACCACGTGCCGGCCCGCCGCACGGCATCGCGCGTCGCGTGCCCGGACACCGACGACACCGACGTCGCCTCCGCCGCCCACCCGTCGCGGATCCGCCCTCCGGTTCGCCCGCCGCGATCCCGCATCTGCGCCCGGTCGGGCCGCGATGCGGGCGCAGGCGGATCGGCTCGTGGACGCGGCACGACCGGGACCGCGAGCCGGTACCCGGCCGGGCCGGCCCACCACCATGGGTTGCCCCGTCCGGTCTACCGCACGCGGCCGGCAGGTCCTGAGCGCGGAAGTCGCGCATCAGCCGGGCGTCGGCGCGGCCGTACCTGGTGGTCGGCGCCGGGCACCGCCGACCACCCGCGGGTCGGCCCGCCCCACCGCCCGGAGTTCGTCCTCACGGACGTCGGTGGGTGGGCGGCGCGTCCGCGGCTCGGGCACCTCTGCGCCACAGGGCGCTCGGCCACCACATGCGCTCGCGCAGGTCGAGGATCAGGGCGGTGACGACCACCGAGCGGACCACCAGGGTGTCCAGCAGGACACCGAGGGCCACCGCGAAACCGATTTCGGCGAATCCGACGATCGGCAGCGTGGCCAGCGCCGCGAAGGTGCCGGCCAGGACCAGGCCGGCCGAGGTGATCACACCGCCGGTCGCCGCGAGCCCGGTCAGCGCACCGGTGTGGGTGTCGGTGCGGATGCTTTCCTCGCGCACCCGCGTGGTCAGGAAGATGTTGTAGTCGATGCCCAGGGCGACCAGGAAGACGAAGACGAGCAGCGGGAACGAGGTGTCCTCGGCGGCGAAGTCGAACACGTGCCGAAACGCCAGTGCGCTGATGCCCAGCGCCGCGGTGTAGGACAACACCACGGTGGCGATCAGCACGACCGGTGCGACCAGGGCGCGCAGGAGCAGCGCCAGGATGACCAGCACGACCGCCAGGATGACCGGGATCAGCAGTTTCTCGTCGCGTACCGAGGCCCGGTTGCTGTCGAGTTGGGCCGCGGTGCCGCCGCCCACGAGCGCGTCGGCCTGCGGCACCGCGTGCACGGCGGTACGGGCGTCGTCGACGGTGTTCCGGGCCGCGCTGCTGTCGGCGGCGTCGACCAGCGTCGCCTCCAGGTACGACCGCCCGTCACGCTCCACCGGCACGCCCGGCGGCACCCGCACGCTGTCGGGCACCACGCCGGGCACCGCCGCCAGTGTCACGCGAACCGCGTCCACCGAACGGGTGTCGGCGACCACCTGGAGCGGTTGCCCGGTACCCGCCGGGAAGTAGCGTGCCTGGACCTCCTGGCCGACCACCGAGTCGGGCTTGTCGGTGAAGCTCTCGGCGGTGGTGAGGCCGGTGGCGTTCAGGGCCAACAGGCCCAGGGACAGCGCGGCCAGGACCGCCGAGGTGCCGATCCACACGGCGCGCGGCCGGCGGGCGATGCGCCGGCCGATCCGGGCCCACCGTCCGGTCTCGGTCGGTTCGGGCGAGCCCAGGTGCGGGATGACGGGCCAGAAGATCCACCGCCCGGCGATCAGCAGCACCGCCGGGAACAGGGTCAGCATCGCCAGCAGGGCCACCGCGACACCGATCGCGGCGACTGGCCCGAGGCCGTTGGTGGAGTTCATCTCGGCGGCGAGCAGGCAGAGCATGCTGAGGATCACCGTCGAGGCGCTGGCGATCACCGCAGGGCCGGCGCGGTGCAGGGCGAGCGCCATCGCCTCGTGCCGGTCCTCGTGTCGGCGCAGTTCCTCCCGGTAGCGGGCGACGAGCAGCAGCGCGTAGTCGGTGCCGGCGCCGAACACCAGGACGGTCAGGATGCCCGCGCTCTGCGCGTTGACCACCAGGGACGCGTGCCGGGCCAGTACGTAGATCACCGCCTGGGCGGCGAACAGTGCACCGACCACGCAGAAGACCGGGACCAGGAGCAGCGTCGGACTGCGGTAGGTGAGCAGCAAAATCACCACGACCACGCCCAGGGCCGCGAACAGCAGGGTTCCGTCGATGCCCTGGAACGCGTCGCTGCTGTCGGCGGCCACGCCGCCCGGCCCGGTGATGTGGGTTTCCAGTCCGGTGTCGGGGTGGGTGTCCACGATCGCGCGGATGTCGTCCACGGCATCGGCGATGCTGTTCCACCCGTTGTCACCGAAGGTGATCGGCACCAGGACCAGCGCGGCGCGTGGGGCGTTGGCGCGGTCGGGGACGGGGCCCTGCACCTGGGCGCCGACGATCCCGTGTTCGGTGAGGGTTCGCATGCGCGCGGCGTCGGCGGCGATCGTCGCGTCGTCGGCCGGGGTCAGGCCCGATTCACGGGCGTACACCACGACGGCCGTGACGTTTTGCGGCAGGAATGCCTTCGACTGGTCGACGACCTTGGTCGACTCGGCGTTGCCGGGCAACCACGCGGAGGCGTCGTTCTTCTCCGCGTCCATCAGCTTGCTCGCCGCCGGCACGGCAACGGCCAGCACCAGGATCCAGAGCACGAGAATGATCCACTTGGCGCGCCGGCCGCAGACCAGTCGCGCGACTCGCCCCGCTCCACCCATCCCCGACACCTCCACCGCTCGAACGTGTTCCGGCGTCGCCCGAGGACACTCTCCTCAGGATGGCATCGGGCACTGCATCGCGCGTCCGCTGGAACGGCACGTGGGCAGCGTGCGCGGTGATCGGGCCGCTCCGCCGACCGCTTCGGGTGATTCGAGCGGGCCGCCTCGGACGAGCGGGAGCGGGTGCCGACCGGGGTGGCCGAACGGGCCCGGGTGCGCGACCGTGGAAGCCATGAGCGACAAGGCGCACGGCCGCTTCGACCTCGTGGTCGAGGCGTATCGCCCGGGTGACTCGTACCGGCTGGTGATGCTCGCCGACGGCACCTACCGGCAACTGCACAGCCGCCGCGAGTTGGACGGCCTCGCCGCCCGGCTCGGTCTCGACCCGGCCGATCGGGACCGGGTGGCCTGGGAGGGCGGCGACGAGTGGCCGGCGGGCGACGCCGGGTGACGTACGTACTCCGAGGGTCTCCGGGTGGATGCGCGGCCGCGGCGGCCGCGTCCGAGGACTGCGGCCGCGGGGAAGGCCCGCTCTCGGGCTTCCTCCTCCGGGGCGTCGTCGTCCGGGGTTTCCTCGTCTCGGCTTTCTCGGCCGGGGCTTTCTCGGCTGGGGCTTTCTCGGCCGGGGCCGCCTCGTCTCGGGGATCGTCGCCGGGTCGACGCTCGGCGCGGACGGTGGGCGTATGCGTGCGGTTCAGATCGCCATCGGAGTGGTCTGGGCGCTGCTGATCAGCCACCCGTGCTCGGCATCCGGCTCACCCTCCGCGCCGGGCGCCCGGTCGGCGCCCGCATCGGGGTGCCGGACCAGGACGTAGGTCAGTTGTCCCATCCGGACGGGCAGTCGGCTGTCCGGGCCGTCGCGCAGCGGCGTGCACCGGTTGTCGAAGACGTGCTCGACGCAGGCCACGATCGCCACGTCGAAGCCGATGAAACGGATGTCGTGGCACTCGACCGCCGGAGCGCACGAGCGCCGGCGGGACCCGCGGCCACCGCACCCGGGTCGACCGGCCCCGCCGACTCGACGACGCCGCTTCGGCGGTCGCGTTCGAACGCGACCCGCCACGAACCGATCGACCCGGCGGAACCCGACACGCCGATCCACCTCTCGCCGTTCCACCCCTCGGCACCCCGAACAGGAAGACACCCGGTGGACGATCCGCAACGACAGCGCGACGTGGCCGCCATCCGGCGGCTGGTCGCACAGGTCGAGGAGTACCGAAACGATCCGCCCCGAACGCCATGGTGCCCCGGCACACGCCCGGCGGACGGCGCAGCGCGCGGTCCGGCCGGCCGCACCTTCCACGAGATCCTGGTGTTGATCGCCGCAGGTCAGGCGGTCAGCCCGGTCAACGCCCACGTGCGTCGGTGCTACACGCCTCCCGGCATCACGTTCCTGTCGATCCACGACGCGCCGCCCACCGAATGGGCGCTGGTGTGGGCCACCGCCGGCGACAACGCCCGGGTACGCGCGTTCGCCCGGACGGCACGCGCGCTCGGCGCCCGGGCGATCGGGGACGGTACCCCCGCCGAACCCGCGCAGCCCCGATGGGCCGAGTGACCGCTCGGACCCGCCCCGAGACCGATTTCACCCGCCCGAACCGGAATTCGTGGTCGATCCGCGTGGCGATCCGACCCGCCTCCGGCTACGCTTCGGCGGCCGTCGAAGGTGCCGGTGTGGGCCGGCCGGCCGCCGAACCCGATGCCCTCGTTTTCGTCTCGTTTGCGTATCGGACCGCACGGGGACTCCCGGCGTGCGGTGGACTCGAGGAAGCGGAACGGCTCGCCCTGCGGGCGTGTTCTTCGACGTGGGGATGGGGGAGGCAGTGACCGACGCCTGGGACCGTGAGTGTCTGGTGGAACACGGTTGTGCGCGGGTGGTGATACCGAGGGTCGTGGACGCATCCCTCGCGCATCGTCTGCGCAAGGACCTCGTGGCGCGGATCAACGCCCTGGGCGACGACGTCGACGAGGTGACGTTCGACCTGATGGACACGGAGGTACTGGACGAGGCGGGCGCGACGGCGATCGCATCCGCGTACCGGCACGCCTTCCTCCTCGGTCTGCGCCCCACCTGGCGGGCCGCAGCACCGGGCACGCGCGCCGCCCTGCTCGGGGCGGACGGCGAACTCCGCACCGGTGAGCACGCGTTGAACGCCCACCCCGGATAGCCGGGTGCGCTCCGTGCGTGCGCACCCGACCAGCCGTCCCGGGTCGGAGGCTACGAGTGCGACCCGGGGAAGACCTTCGCGAGGATGAGTTTGGTGAGTTCGTCGGCCGGGGCGTTGCCGTCGGGAGACTGGTTGAGGTTGGCCAGGACCACGATGGTCGCGCACGACTGCGGGTTGTATCCCACGAAGCTGTTGTAGCCGGGCAACTGCCCGTCGTGACCCAGGAACCCGGCGAAGTCGGCGATGGCGAGACCGTAGCCGGGCGCGCCCGGTGCGTCGGACGTGGGCACGAAGGTCAGCCGCTCGCGCTGGATCTCCGGGCTGAGCAGGGTGCCGGTGGCCAGCGCCGGGGCCCAGCGCAGCAGGTCGTCGACGGTGGAGACCGCGGCGCCGGCCGCCCAGGCCCACGAGGGGTTCGCGTCCGTGACGTCCTTGGGGTTGCCCGCTGACCAGTCGGCCCAGGCCGCGTCCTTGCCGGTGAGCACCGGCGCGGTCAGGCTCTCGACGTTGCCGATGAACTCGTAGCCGTGCGCATGCGGGAGGGGCAGCCCGGAGTCGTTCGGCAGGCTGCTCTCGGACATGCCGAGCGGGCGGAAGATGTGTTGTTCGAACAGCTCGGCGAGCGGGCGGCCGGTGAGCTTCTCGGCGATCAGTCCGAGCAGGACGGTGTTGGTGTTGGAGTAGTGGAACCCGCCTCCCGGCGGGAAGTACGACGGATGCCGGAACGCGATCGCCAACAGTTCGTCGGGGGTCCACGAGGTCTGCGGGCGCTCGTCCAGGGTGCGGTTGAAGTCGGGATCCTCGGTGTAATTGTACAGACCGCTGGTCATCTGAAGCAGCTGACGGATGGTGATGTGCTGCCCGTCGGGCACGTCCGGCCGGAATGCGGCCACCGGGTCCTCCAGCGACAACCGCCCCTCCTGGACGAGTTGCAGGATGATCGTCCCGGTGAAGGTCTTCGTGATGCTCCCGACCCGCATGTGGTCCGCGGTGCGCATGGGTGTCCCGTCGGCCAGGTTGCCGGTGCCCAGGGTCGTGGTCCACGTACCCCATTCGGGAGTGCGGATGGAGACGATCGCACCGGGCACGCGCAGCCGCTGCATCAGGGCGATCAGTTCGGGGGTCAGGGTCTCGGCGAAGGACGGGACCCGCTGTGCGGATCCGGCGGGTGCGTCCGATCGCACCGAGGTGCCCGGCGCCGGCGCTGCGGCCGTCAGGCTCAGCAGCGCCGCCACCGCCACTGCGGCGAGTCGGGCACGGCGCCGGGCCGACCCGGTGCGGTGCGGACGTCGTGCGGGGATCAGGAGCGGACGCGGCTGTCGGATTCGCACAAGGGGTCCGTTTCGTTCGGGAGCGAGGGAACCACAGATACCTCGCGCCTTCGACTCGCGGCCGATGTTGCGCCACCGGTGGGCGTGTTCGCGCCGGACCGGGCGACGTCGGGAGGTGGGAGCGAGTGGGGTCGCGGCCACGATCCGGTCGTCGTCGCGGTACGCGATCGCCCACGCCCGGTCGACCGGCGGCCGACCCGCCCGATGAGCGGATCAGCCCGCGCATCGAGCAACCGAGCCGTCCCGGGAACGCCTTCGCCGGCCGCTCCGCTTGCGATCCGGCGGTTGTCGCCGCGCTGGCATGCGTGCCATGTCGGATGCTCTGCCTCGTCCCGAGCCGTTCACCTCGCAGACGGCGCCCGCCGCGCTGGAGGATCTGCGGTCGCGGCTGCGTGCGACGCGCCGGCCGGACACGCCCGAGGAGGCCGGGTGGTCGCTCGGCACCGACCTCGACTACCTCCGCGAGCTCGTCGCCTACTGGGCGGACGGGTTCGACTGGCCCGCGCAGGAGGCGGCACTCGCCCGGCTCCCGTGCTTGCGTGTCCCGCTCGGCGGCCTCGGGATCCACTTCGTGCACGCCCGGGCCGTCGCGCCGAACGGGCCCGCGCTGCCGCTGGTGCTCGGCCACGGGTGGCCGGACTCGTTCTGGCGCTACACGAAGGTCGTTCCGCTCCTCACCGATCCCGGCGCGCACGGCGCCGATCCCGCCGACGCGTTCGACGTGGTCGTGCCCGACATGCCGGGCCACGGGTTTTCCGACCGTCCCACCGGCGCGGCGCTCGACGCGATCGCCGTCGCCGCCTTGTGGGCCGAACTCATGGACATCCTCGGCTATCCGCGCTTCGGCGCGTCCGGTGGCGACATCGGCAGCCACGTGAGCCGCTACCTCGCCCTCGACCACCCCGACCGGGTCGTGGCCGTGCACCGTTCGGCCCTCGCGGAGACGGTGGTCGAACCCGTCACCATCTTCCGTGCGTACCCATGATCGGTCCGGCCGTCGCACCCATCGCCCGGGGAAGCGGCCGGGCCCTCGACCACGACGCCTGTTGCTCTTCGCCCGGAGTGAACTCGCCGTCGCCGTCGCCGCGTTCCGGGCTCGCGTGCGGGGACCGAAACGACTTTGGCGGACGAGCCGAGGAGGCCCGCCCGCCCCGATCACACCACGCCGCCGGCGGCCGGCCGGCGAGGACCCGACGCCACACCGGTGCGATCAGAGGCCACGCCAGGATCAGCGCCGCCGCCGCGAGCCACGTGAATGCGTCGGCCTGCGCCCGGATCGCGATGGGGATCGGCGTGTAGTCGAGCAGCGCCCACGCCCCATCGACCGGACGATCCGTTCGGGACGGGGTGGTCGGGGCCGACGGTACAGGCGCTGCGGACGCGCTCGGCCGGCTCGGTGACGCGTATCCGCCCGGGAGGGCCCGGTCCCCATAGGGCCGTTCGGCCCTTCACTGTGCGCGTGAAGGGCGCGAGCGTGGGAACGAGGGCAGTTCCGACGTCCCACGAGAGGTAGACCGATGACGATGGCGATTCCCGAAAGTCCGGACCTGGCGACGGTCGACGCCTGGTGGCGGGCGGCGAACTACCTCGCGGTGGGCCAGATCTACCTCAGCGGCAACCCGCTCCTGACCGAACCGCTGCGCCCCGAGCACGTCAAGCCGCGCCTGCTCGGGCACTGGGGCACCTCCCCCGGCCTGAACCTGATCTACGCACACCTGAACCGGGTGATCCGCGAACGCGGCACCCATGCCCTGCACGTCACCGGCCCCGGGCACGGCGGCCCGTCCGCACTCGCCGCGTCGTGGCTGGACGGCACCTACAGCGAGCGCTATCCGAACGTCTCCAAGGACGCGGCCGGCATGGTCACGCTGTTCCGCCAGTTCTCCTATCCGGGCGGCGTGCCCAGCCACATCGCGCCCGGAGTGCCCGGCTCGATCCACGAGGGCGGCGAACTCGGCTACAGCCTCTCGCACGCCTTCGGCGCCGCGTTCGACAATCCGGACCTGGTCGTGGCGTGTGTGGTCGGCGACGGCGAGGCCGAGACCGGCCCGCTCGCCGCGTCCTGGCACGGCACCAAGTTCCTCAGCCCGCGCACCGACGGAGCGGTGTTGCCGATCCTGCACCTGAACGGCTGGAAGATCGCCAACCCGACGCTGCTCGCCCGCATGCCGCGCGCGGAACTGGACGCGCTGCTGACCGGGTACGGCTGGCGTGCGATCCATGTCGAGGGCGACGAACCCGCCCGCGTGCACGCCGCGTTCGCCGCCGCGCTGGAGGAAGCGCTGGATGAGATCGCCGAGTTCAAGGCGACCGCGCAGGGGCGCCCGAGGTGGCCGATGATCGTGCTGCGTACCCCCAAGGGCTGGACCGGACCGCACACCGTGGACGACGTGCCCGTCGAGGGCACGTGGCGCTCACATCAGGTCCCGCTGGCCGGGGTGCGCGAGAACCCGGAGCACCTGGCCCTGCTCGAGGCATGGATGCGCTCCTACCGCCCGGACGAACTCTTCGACCGAGGCGGCCGACCCACCCCGATCGTGCTCGCCAACGTGCCCACCGGCGACACGCGCCTGGGCGCGGTACCCGAGGCCAACGGCGGTACGGTGCTGCGGGATCTACCGCTGCCCGACCCGAACGCCTTCGCGGTCAAGGTCGTCGAACCCGGCGCCTCCTCGTCGGAACCCACCCGGGCGCTGGGCGAATACCTGCGCGAGGTCTTCGCCCGAACGGCAACTCGCCGCGACTTCCGCCTGTTCGGCCCCGACGAGACCGAGTCCAACCGACTCGGCGCGGTCTACGGCGCCACCGCCAAAGCCTGGCAGGAACCGGTCACCGACCTCGACACCCACCTGGCCCCGGACGGGCGGGTCGTGGAGATCCTGTCCGAACACACCTGCCAGGGCATGCTGGAGGGTTACCTCCTGACCGGGCGGCACGGCGTGTTCTCGTGCTACGAGGCGTTCACCCACATCGTGTCCTCGATGTTCAACCAGCACGCCAAGTGGCTGCACGCCTCGCGCGAGATCGGCTGGCGGCCCCCCATCGCATCGCTGAACTACCTGCTCACCTCCCACGTGTGGCGCCAGGACCAGAACGGCTTCTCGCACCAGGATCCCGGCTTCGTCGACAACGTGATCAACAAGCGGCCCGAGGTCGTCCGCGTCTACCTGCCGCCGGACACCAACACCCTGCTGTCGGTGGGCGATCACGTATTGCGCAGTCGCGGCCTGGTGAACGTGATCGTCGCCGGCAAGACGCCCAACCCGGACTGGCTGACCATGGACGAGGCGGTCCTGCACTGCACCCGCGGCGCCGGCGTCTGGGAGTGGGCCTCCAACGACGACGGCGACCCCGAGGTGGTCTTGGCCTGCGCCGGCGACGTACCCACGCTGGAGACGCTCGCCGCCGTCGATCTGATCCGCCGTCACCTGCCCGAACTGCGGGTGCGTGTGGTCAACGTGGTGGACCTGATGCGGCTGCTCCCGGAGAGCGAGCACCCGCACGGCATGCCCGACGCCGAGTACGACGCGCTGTTCGGCACCGACGTCCCGGTGATCTTCGCCTACCACGGCTACCCGTGGCTGATCCACCGCCTCGCCTACCGCCGGCACAACCACGAACACCTGCACGTGCGCGGATACAAGGAGTACGGCACCACGACGACCCCGTTCGACATGGTCGTGCTCAACGACATGGACCGCTACCAACGCGTGATCGACGTGATCGACCGCGTCCCCGGCCTGGGTGCGCGCGCCGCGTCGGTGCGCCAGAGCATGCTCGACGCCCGTACCCGACACCGCGCCTGGATCCTCGAACACGGCGAGGACATGCCCGAGGTCCGCGACTGGACCTGGTCGACGGACCCGCCCGGTCGCCACTGACGCGCGGGAAGCCGCGCCATCCGTTCACGCCGTCGTGTGCCGGCGCACGACGGGTGGCGCGTTTCCCGTTGGCGGATCGGCGTTCAGCCCGCCGTCTCGCGGGTTTCGCGGGCGATCGCCACGTCCTCGCGGGCGGTGACGACCACGGTACGCACCGATGCACCCGAGGCGCCGATGTCGGCGTCGGCCCATGCCCGCGCGTTGGCACCGGGATCCAGAGCCACGCCCAAAAAGCCCAGCTCGGCGACCGTCGCGGCCCGCAGGGCGTCGTCGTGTTCGCCCACTCCCCCGGTGAAGGCCAGCACGTCCAGGCCGCCCATCGCGGCGGCCATGGCGGCGATCCGGGTACGCACCCGGTAGGCGTAGATCGCCCGTGCCGATCGGGCGCGCGGATCGCCCGCGTCGGCGTCCGCTCGGATCGCACGCATGTCGCCGCCCTGCCCGGCCAGCGCGCTCAGACCGGCCTCGTGCTCCAACACCCGCTCCAGTTCCTCCAGTTCGACGCCGTTGCGAAGCAGCCAGACGAGCATGCCCGGGTCCAGGTCACCGGCGCGGGTGGCCATCACCAGGCCCTCCGTGGGAGTGAAGCCCATCGTGGTGTCGACACAGACCCCGCCCCGAACCGCGGCCAACGACGCCCCCGCGCCGAGATGGCAGCTGACCACACGCGCCGACGACGGTTGTAGGCCGACCAGTTCGCTCGCCCGCGCCGAGGCGTAGGCGTGCGACAGCCCGTGGAAGCCGTAGCGCCGCAGACCCCATCGGGTGCGCCACGCCTGCGGGAGCGCATAGGTGTGCGCCTCGGTCGGCAAGGTGCGGTGGAAGGCGGTGTCGAAACAGGCGACCGCGGGAAGGTCCGGGCACAATGCGCGGATCGCGTCGATGCCGGCGAGCGCCCGGTCCTGGTGCAGGGGCGCGAGCGGGCGCAGCGCGGTGATCCGCTCGTACACGTGCGGATCGAGCCGGGCCGGGCCGGTGAAGTCCGCACCACCGTGCACGATGCGATGTCCGACGGCTTCGACGGGCCCGGCCGCGTGCACGAACTCGGCGAGCGCCGCGGACGGAAACGTGTCGGCGCAGCGCAGGTTCGAGGTGCACTCGATCGTGTCGTCCGACTCGACCACCGACACCTTCAGGCTCGACGAGCCCGCGTTGACGACCAGGACCCGACCGGGGACGGCTGACTGTGACCGGGTCGCGTCAGCGCTCATCGCGCACCACCACGTCGGCCGGGACGCGCCCCGGCTCGCGGCCGGCGGTGGGTCCGGTGCTGTTCGAACAACCGTACGGCGTACCGTGCTTCGCGGCGGCCGAGGAGGCGACGGCGCGCGGGTGGGCGGGGTGTCCCAGGATGGGCAAGGCAAAACACGGCGACGGCCTCCGAGGTCCATGCGTCGATGCGGTTTTCAGGACACCGCATCGCGCTTTCGCGCACCCGGGCCGAACGGCCCGGGGCCTGGGGCCGTACGGCCCTGACGCGTCGACGGCGCGCCAATCGAAACCATACCCATGCTCGGGCGGCCACGGGCAGTCACGACCGGGCTCGCACCGCCGCGCGCATCGGCCCCGCTCGGGGCCGGTCGGCCGAGCCGGCGTCTCGGCGACAACCGGCTGTTGGACCCGCCGATTCGGGCCGGTCGGCCCTGGTTCGGGCGTCACGCCCGCGGGAGGCTGAAGCCACGGCCCGAGCGCACGGCCGAGCGCGCCGGCATCGGGCGCGGCGTCGACAAGAGGGAACCGACCGACACAGGGCCGTTCGGCCCTGGTCGGCGCCCGGACGGGATTCGAGGGTTGAGAAATGAGCGAACACCCCGTGACAAAACGCGCCCTCGGCCGCCGGGAGACGTTGGAGCTGATGGCGAGCGCCCGGGTGGGCCGTGTCGTCGTCAGCGAGGGCGCGCTTCCGGCCGTTCACGTGGTGGCCTTCGCGCTCGACCGGGAGTGCGTGGTGTTTCGGGCTCCGCTCGGCTCCCCGCTCGCGAAGGCCGCACTCGATGCGGTGGTCGCCTTCCAGGCCGACCACATCGACCCGGCCGCACGGACCGGCTGGACCGGCACGGTCACCGGCCACGCCTCGCGAGTCCACGATCCCTCGGCCGTCGCCCATCTGGATCGCCTGCTCCCCGAGGTCGACGGCGACGAAGGGGAGCAGGCGTGGATCCGGGTCAGCTCGGAGTTCGTCACCGGTCTCCTCAGCCAACGCCGAACAATCGGCACGCCGTCCGCGGTTCCCGACGCCCAACAGGCGTAAAAGCCGCCGTTCACCCGGTATCCCCGGCGCATCCTCCGCCCGATCCCGAAATGCCGCGCCGCAACGCGGCCGATGGCCGGCGGGCCGCGGGCCGGTCGGTGACCGTACCGGGTGGAGCCGGCGCTGGACTTACTAGGACGTCCGACTATATCGTCTTCAACAACAAGGTCCGCGGTGCAGGGAAGTCGGTGTGAATCCGGCATGGTCCCGCCACTGTGACCGGGGAGTGCGCTGCCGCAGCACCAAGCCACTGGCGAAGGCCGGGAAGGCGGGCATCGTGCGTGGATCCGGAAGTCAGGATACCGGCCGCGGGTATATCCGTGTTGTCCACGAGGATGGAGCAAACACGCATGACACCGGTCCGCGCACCCGCCCCGGATGATCCTGCGAACGTCGAACTCCCCAGGAGTTCCTGATCATTTCGACGTCGACCCGCACCGGGCAACCACGCGCACCCGCGCCGAGGTTGCGTGGGCGGGTCATGCCCTCCTCCGGATCGCACCTGACGAGAGACAGGTCGTTCATGGTCCGCGAGCTTTCCCACTTCATCGGCGGCAAGCACGTCCTCGGTGCCTCCGGCGCGTTCGGCGACGTGTACGACCCCAACACCGGACGAGTACAGGCACGCGTTCCGCTCGCGGATCGCGCCGACACCCTGGCGGCGATCGCCGACGCCGAACGGGCACAACCCGCGTGGGCCGACTGGAACCCCCAGCGACGCGCCCGGGTTCTGGCCCGCTTCCTTCAACTGGTGGAGCCCGAACGCGAATCGCTCGCCCAGCTCTTGTCGGCCGAGCACGGCAAGACCATCGCCGACGCGCACGGCGACCTGCAACGCGGCCTGGAGGTCGTGGAGTTCGCCATCGGCATCCCACACCTGCTCAAGGGCGAGTTCACCGACAACGCGGGCACCGGCATCGACGTGCACTCGCTGCGTCAGCCGCTCGGCGTGGTCGCCGGCATCACCCCGTTCAACTTCCCGGCGATGATCCCGTTGTGGAAGATCGCCCCGGCCATCGCCTGCGGCAACGCGTTCGTGCTCAAGCCCTCCGAGCGCGACCCCTCGGTGCCGCTGCGCCTGGCCGAACTCTTCCTCGAGGCGGGACTGCCGCCCGGCGTCCTGAACGTGGTCCACGGCGGCAAGGAGAGCGTCGACACGCTCCTGGAGGATCCGCGCGTGCAGGCCCTGGGCTTCGTCGGCTCGACGGCGATCGCCGAGTACGTCTATACGACGGCCACCGCGAACGGCAAGCGCGCCCAGTGCTTCGGCGGGGCCAAGAACCACCTGATCGTGATGCCGGACGCGGACCTCGACCAGGTCGTCGAGGCGCTGATCGGCGCCGGATACGGCTCCGCCGGCGAACGCTGCATGGCCATCTCCGTCGCGGTGCCCGTCGGCGCCGAGACCGCCGACGCACTGGTGGACAAGCTCGTCGCCCGCATCGCCACACTGCGCGTGGGCCCCTCGCACGACCGGGACGCCGACTTCGGCCCCCTGGTGGGCCGGGATGCACTGGAACGGGTGCGCGGCTACCTGGACATCGGCGTCGCCGAAGGCGCCAAGCTGCTCGTCGACGGCCGCGACGTACGCGTACCCGGCCACGAGGACGGCTACTTCCTCGGCGCGTCGCTGTTCGATCACGTGACGCCCTCGATGCGGGTGTACCGCGAGGAGATCTTCGGCCCGGTGTTGTCGGTGGTCCGCGCGGCCTCCTACGAGGACGCGCTGCGCCTGGCGAGCGAACACGAGTACGGCAACGGCGTGGCGATCTTCACCCGGGACGGCGACACCGCCCGCGACTTCGGCCGCCGGGTGAACACCGGCATGGTCGGCGTCAACGTGCCCATCCCGGTGCCGGTGGCCTATCACACCTTCGGCGGCTGGAAGCGATCCGGATTCGGCGACCTGAACCAACACGGGCCCGACTCGATCCGCTTCTACACCCGGACCAAGACCATCACCTCGCGCTGGCCCTCGACCGCGCGCGAGAGCGCGAACTTCGACATCCCCACGATGGACTGACCCGGTGAGCGCGCTCACCGACGACCAGCTCGCGATCGTCGAAACCACCCGGGACTTCGCCCGCGAACACCTCTCCCCGCACGCGATCGAATGGGACCGCACCGGCCACTTCCCCGTCGACGTCCTGCGCAAGGGCGCCGACCTCGGCCTCGGCGGCATCACCGTCCGCGAGGACGAAGGCGGTTCGGGGCTCGATCGACTCGACTCCGCACTGATCTTCGAGGCGCTGGCCGGCGGCTGCCCGACCATCGCCGCCTACTACTCCATTCACAACATGGTCGCCTCGATGATCGACCGGCACGGTACGCCGGAGCAGCGCGCACGCTGGCTTCCGGGTCTGTGCTCGATGCGCGAACTGGCCAGCTACTGCCTGACCGAGCCGGGAGCGGGATCGGATGCCGCCGCTCTGACCACCCGTGCGACCCGCGACGGCGACGACTACGTCCTGCACGGGGTCAAGCAGTTCATCTCCGGCGCCGGATCCTCCGCGGTGTACGTGGTGATGGCGCGCACCGGCGCGGACGGCGCCCACGGGATCTCCGCGTTCGTCGTGGAGGCCGACACCGACGGGCTGTCTTTCGGGCCGAACGAGCGCAAGATGGGCTGGCACGCCCAGCCCACTCGTCAGGTGGTCCTGGAGGGCGTGCGGGTGCCCGCGGCGCACCGGCTCGGCGCCGAGGGCGACGGGTTCAAGATCGCGATGGGCGGCCTCGACGGCGGCCGGATCAACATCGCCGCCTGCTCGCTGGGCGGCGCGCAGGCCGCGCTTGAGGCCGCCGTGAGCCATCTCACCGACCGCGAGGCGTTCGGCGCGCGGCTCATCGACGCGCAGGCCCTGCGGTTCCAACTCGCGGACATGGCAACGGAACTCGAGGCCGCCCGCACGCTGGTGCGACATGCCGCCTCCTCGCTCGACGAGGGCGACCCCAGGGCACCACAACTGTGCGCGATGGCCAAGCGGTTCGCCACCGACACCGCCTTCTCGGTGGCCGATCGCGCGCTGCAACTGCACGGCGGATACGGCTACCTCGCCGACTACGGCATCGAGAAGATCGTTCGCGATCTGCGGGTGCACCGCATTCTCGAAGGAACCAACGAGATCATGCGCGTGATCGTCGCGCGCGGACTGATCGGAGCAGCCCGATGACCCCCACCACGGACCGGGACCCGGTGCTGACCCACCGGCAGGCGGCACTGGGCCGGATCGTCCTGAACCGGCCCAAGGCGCTCAACGCGCTCACCCACGACATGGTTCGGCGGATCGACGCCGCACTCACCGCGTGGGAACACGACGACGGCGTACGGCTGGTGGTGATCACCGGCGCGGGCGAACGCGGCCTGTGTGCGGGCGGCGACATTCGTGCCATCCACGCCGACGCCGTCGCCGGCGGCACCGCGAGCCTGGACTTCTGGCGCGACGAGTACCGGCTCAACGCCCGCATCGCCCGCTACCCCAAGACGTACGTCGCCGTCATGGACGGCATCGTGATGGGCGGTGGCGTCGGCATCTCCGCGCACGGCGCGCTGCGCATCGTCACCGATCGCTCGACGATCGCCATGCCCGAGACCGGAATCGGCTTCGTTCCGGACGTGGGCGGCACCCACCTGCTCGCCCGGGTCCCGGGCGAGTCCGGCACGCATCTGGCGCTGACCGGATCCGCGATCGGCCCCGGCGACGCCATCGCCTGCGGCCTCGCCGACCACTTCGTGCCCTCGCACCGCCTCGACGCGATGATCGATGCGCTGGCCACGCGCGAACCGGTGGACGTCGTCGCGCGCTTCGCCGAGCCGGCGCCGGCCGGCGAACTCGCCGGGCGGCGCGGCTGGATCGACGCGTGCTACGCGTGCGACAGCGTCGAGGAGATCCTCGATCGCCTCGAGGACAGCGGGGAACCGGCGGCGAAGCAGGCCGCCGAGCAGATCCGCGCCAAGTCGCCAACCGCGCTCAAGGTGACCCTGGCAAGCCTGCGCCGGGCCCGAGAACTCGGCTGCCTGGAAGCCGTGTTGGAGCAGGAGTACCGGGTGTCGAGCGCGGCGCTGAGCGCGCCCGACCTCGCCGAGGGCATCCGCGCCCAGGTGATCGACAAGGATCGTGCGCCCCGCTGGTCGCCCGCGACGCTGGAGGCGGTGGGGCCCGAGGACGTCGACCGATTCTTCCGAGCGCCGGCCGAGGGTGCCCCGGGTCTGGAGTTCGCGTCCGCGACCACGGAGGTCGGCCGATGACCGGCACCATCGCATTCGTCGGACTGGGCAACATGGGTGGCCCGATGGCCGCCAACCTGGTCGCGGCTGGGCACGTCGTCACCGGATTCGACGTGGCTCCCACGGCTCTGGAGCAGGCCCGGGACAGCGGCGTGCGGATCGCCGGCTCACCTGCGGAGGCCGTCGCCGACGCGGACGTGGTGATCACCATGCTGCCCGGCGGGGCACACGTTCTGGACTGCTACCAGGGCCCGGCCGGCCTCCTGGCCGCCGCGCCGGTCGGTGCGGTCTTCGTCGACTGTTCGACGATCGATGTCGCCGACGCACACGCCGCGCACGCCGCGGTGCGCGCGTCCGGCCGCCGGGCCCTGGACGCGCCGGTATCCGGCGGTGTGGTCGGCGCGGTCGCCGGCACGCTCACATTCATGGTCGGCGCCGACGACGAGGACTTCGCCGCGATCGAGCCCGTACTGACCGCGATGGGACGCCGCGTGGTGCACTGCGGTCCTCCCGGTGCCGGGCAGGCCGCGAAGATCTGCAACAACATGATCCTGGGCGCCACGATGATCGCGGTGAGCGAGGCGTTCGTCCTGGGCGAGCACCTCGGGCTCTCCCACCGGGCGTTGTTCGACGTCGCGTCGGCCGCCTCCGGGCAGTGTTGGGCACTGACCTCGAACTGCCCGGTGCCCGGGCCGGTACCGGCGAGTCCCGCCAACCACGACTACCGGCCCGGCTTCGCCGGCGCCCTGATGGCCAAGGACCTGCGGCTGGCCGCCAACGCGATCCGCGCGGGCGGCGTGTCCGCCGAACTGGGCCTGCACGCGGCCGAGATGTATGAGGCGTTCGCCGAGAACGGTGGCGCCGACCGCGACTTCTCCGCCGTCATCCACGCCATCAGAGACCGCACCGACACCGCATCCGGCGAAGGGAACGACCCCGCATGACCGAGTACGAGACCATCCTGATCGAGCGCCACGATCGCACCGCGCTGATCACGCTCAACCGGCCCGCGGCGCTCAACGCCCTCAACCTCCAGGTGATGGCCGAGGTCGTCGACGCCGCCACCACGCTCGACCGCGACCCCGACGTCGGCGCCCTGGTGATCACCGGGTCCGCGAAGGCGTTCGCCGCCGGCGCCGACATCAAGGAGATGCAGCCCAACGACTACATGGACGTCTACCTCTCCGACTGGTTCTCCGCGTGGGACCGACTCGGCGACGTCCGCAAGCCCACCATCGCCGCAGTCTCCGGCTACGCGCTCGGCGGCGGGTGCGAACTCGCGATGTTGTGCGACATCCTTCTCGCCGCCGACACCGCCGTCTTCGGCCAGCCCGAGATCAAGCTCGGGGTCATCCCCGGCATCGGCGGTTCGCAGCGGCTGACCCGCGCGATCGGCAAGGCCAAGGCGATGGACCTGTGCCTGACCGGCCGCACGATGAACGCGGACGAGGCCGAACGCGCGGGCCTGGTCTCGCGCGTCGTCCCCGCCGCCGACCTGCTCACCGAGGCACTGGCCACCGCCGAGACCATCGCGGGCATGTCGGCGCCGATCGCGATGATGGCCAAGGAGAGCGTCAACCGCGCCTTCGAGACCACCCTGGCCGAGGGCGTGCGCTTCGAACGGCGGCTGTTCCACGCCACGTTCGCCACGGCAGATCAGAAGGAGGGCATGGCGGCGTTCACCGGGAAGCGCTCGCCGTCGTTCATCCACCGCTGAGCAGCCGACCCGATGCGGGCGGGTTGCCTCGCCCGTCGCGCCGTTGGGCGACCTGCCGCGACGGCGGGAACGCGGACAGCCGGGCCGGCACAAAGGCCGGCCCGGCCGTTCCGGACCACTACGCCCGCCTGCGTGGGCTCACCCGACGCTCGGCACCGGCGCGGTCGTTCTCAGTCCTGCGGGATGTAGACCAGGCACGTGGAGAACGCGTTCTGTTGCACGCATTGGAACAGCGGGTTCCACCGACTGCTGTTGTCACCGACGGCCTGGGTCAAGGTGTCGGAGCACGCATCGTCGGTCAACCCCCAGAGGGATCCCTGCGGCCAACCAGCCTGATTCGTGCGGCTGTCGATCGCCGCGAGACAGGCATCCGACGGGTTGTAGCGTTTGACCTCCGCCAAGAATTCCTGGTACTTGGGGTTCTGGACCGAGGCGGCCCGGTCATCCAGGGTCTTCTTGGCCGCGTCCTTCGCCTGCTGCGGCGCGTTCGGGTCCTGGAGAGTCGCCAGCGCTGCGCTGCTCTCCTGCAGGGTCTTCTGGATCTGTTGCACATCCGCCGCCTTCTTCGGCGCCGTCGTCGAATTCTGGGCGGCCAACAACCCGTCACTGATCCCCTCCAGGACCTTCACGGCGTACGCGCGCTGTGCCGGCGACAGCTTGGGATTCTGGATCCCCTTCATGGAGTTGGCGAGGTCGGCCGCCAGTCTCCGGTACACGTCCCGGTCCGCCGGCGCGATCTTCGGGTCCAGACTCAGGCGCACCGACTCGTTGATTCCCCGGACGAGTTTCGTGTACGTCGCCTTGTCCGCAGGCGATGTCGTGGGGCTCTGGATGATCTTCAGTGCGTTGTTGATTTCCGTCACGACCCGCGTGTACTCGGCTTTCGCCGCCGCAGATGTCAGCGGGTCCTGAATGGCGTTCAACGCCTTGTTCAGCCCGTCTCTCAGTTTCTGCTTCACGTCCTCCGGTACATTCAGCGCCGCGATTTTCGCCTCCACCTCCTTCTTCGTATTCGGCGGCAACTGCGGCGGCGATTGGGAAGTTGTCGGCCCCCCCGTACCGGGCGCGCTCGTCGTCCCACCCGAACTCGGCGCGCCCGGCGACTTCGGCTGCTCCGAACCGGGTGTGTTCGGTGCCGGTGTGTTCGGCTTCGGCGTGTTCGGTGCCGGCGTGTTCGGCCCGGGAGTGTTCGGCTGTGGCGCGGGTGGTGTGTACGGCGGTGGCGCCGGAGTATCGGCGGGCACACCGGTCGTACGCTGTTGAGCGAGGGTGTGCGGCGCTGCCGCGGCAGCGGTGGGCAAGGCGAGTGCGGCCGCCAAGCAGGACGTACCGACGATGCGGGTGATCTGTCGCCGCGCGATTTTGCACATGACGCTTCCAGGTGTGTTCCGAGGTGATCTGTGCTGCTGTGCCGTTGTCGGCTCGGCCACTGACGGCCCACGTTCACCGGAGACCAGGACTCAACGGTGCACACGTATCGACAAGGACAACTCTTCGCCCCCTCGCCGCCTGTCGCAACTCAGGCACCACACGACCACCTGCGGCTGCGGTCGGCGATGGTCCATCCGTACCCGGGACATGCCCGCCCCGGGACATGCCCGCCGCCCGCGAAGAGGGCCGGCCCTTAGGGGCGACCCTCGGCAACTACCGTGCCGGATAAGGCAATCGCCCCCGACTCGGAGTTCGCCGGTGGTCGGGGCCGTACGTGCCGCGGGCGGGTCGGCGGTTCACTCGTCACCGGGGTGCCGTGGGTGCGTGCACGCTCGCTCACGGCGTTGCGGACCTTTGCAATAAAACCCCGGACGTCTTGACGTCCGGGGTTTTATACGAGGTATAGTTAATGGTTCTGAATATCGGTGTCCACACGGTATTCGGAAGCGTTATGGAGACATAGTAGCCGCCCGGGAGTCGAATTGTCAAACGCCGAATTGCGACACGAGCAGGAATTCGTCGATGTGCTGTACGCACGCCTCGCGGACCTGCGTGCCGAGGCGGAGGCCGCCGTGACGAGCGCACTCGGGCGCGAGTACGACGGCACCCGACAGGCGCGCGTCGAACGGGACATCGCGGTCTTCGAGCATTCGGGCCTGCTCGCGGCATTCGATGCCGGCGCGAACGGCCTGTGCTTCGGGCGATTGTTGTTCCGCGACGGCGCCGACCACCACATCGGAAGGATCGGTATCCGCCGCGACGACGCCCGGCACACCCCGCTGGTCATCGACTGGCGCGCCGACGTCGCACGGCCCTTCTATCTCGCGACCGGGTACACCCCGATGGGCCTGCGGCGCCGGCGGCACATCACCACGTCCGGGCAGCGGGTCACCGCGCTGCACGACGAGATCCTCGACCTCACGGACGACAGCCGCACCGGCTTCGAGGGCTCGGACGCCGACGCGGTCCTGCTCGCATCGCTCGACGCGGCCCGCACCGGGCGCATGCACGACATCGTGCAGACCATCCAGGCCGAGCAGGACCGCATCATCCGTGCGCCGCATCGCGGCGTCCTCGTGGTCGAGGGCGGCCCGGGCACCGGCAAGACGGTCGTCGCACTGCACCGCGCGGCGTACCTGCTGTACGCGAACCGCACGCACCTGACCCGCCGCGTCGTGCTCGTGGTCGGCCCCAACCCTGCCTTCCTCGGCTACATCGAGGATGTCCTGCCGTCGCTCGGCGAGACGGGCGTGCAGTTCGCCACACCCGGCGAGTTGTTCCCGGGCGTCACCGCGACCGCCGTCGACACCCCGGAGGCCTCCGAGGTCAAGGGACGGGCCGCGATGGCCGAGGTGCTCGCCCGCTTCGTGGCCGACCAACAGACGGTGCCCGGGACGCCGTTGGTGATCGGGCACGACGACGGCGATCTGTTCCTCGACGCGGGGATCGCTCAGGCCGCCCGGAGCAAGGCGCGCGCGACGCTGCTGCCGCACAACCTCGCCCGCGCGGCTTTCGCGGCGCGCGTGATCGACGGCCTCGCGGAGCAGTTGGTCGACCGGCTCGGCGCGGACCCGTTCGGCGGGCCGAACTTCCTCGGCTCGGAAGAGATCGCGCAGTTGGCGATGTCGGTCGCCGAGAGCCCGGCCGTCCAGGCGGCCGTCGACGAGTTGTGGCCGCGCCTCACCCCGCAGGGGCTGCTCGCGGACTACCTGGCCGAACCGGTGTACCTATCCGACGAAGACGCTGCGGCGGTCCGGCGTCCGGCCGGGTACGACCCGGTGTTCGGGACGTGGATGACCGACGAATGGACGGTGGCCGACGTACCGTTGCTCGACGAGGCCGCCGAACTCCTGGGTGAGGACGACTCGTTGGCGCGCGCTGCGGCGGCGGCCGAGCGCCGGCGGCAGATCGCGTACGCGCAGGGCGTGCTCGACCTGTCGTATGGCTCGCGCACACAGGAGTTCGAGGACCGCGACGACGAGGACTCCGAGGTGCTCGGTGCCCACGACCTCGTGGACGCCGAGCGCCTCGCCGCACGCCAGGAGGAGCTCGACCATCGCACCTCCGCCGAGCGCGCGGCGGCGGACCGCACCTGGGCGTACGGCCACATCGTGGTCGACGAGGCCCAGGAGCTCTCGGCGATGGCCTGGCGGTTGCTGATGCGGCGCAGCCCCACCCGGTCGATGACCCTGGTCGGCGACCCCGCGCAGACCTCGGAGCCGGGCGGGTGCGGGTCGTGGGAGCGCATCCTGGTGCCGTATGTCGAGAGCCGCTGGGAGCGGGTCCGGCTGGGCGTGAACTACCGTACGCCGACCGAGATCATGGAGGTCGCGGCCGACGTGATGCGGGCCGCCGAGCCGGGGTTCGAGCCGCCGGAGTCGGTGCGCTCGACCGGCGTCAAGCCGTGGTCGCGCCACACCGCGGACCTGCCGGCGGCCGTGGCGTGGGCGGTCGCCCACGAGGGGGTCGCTCGGGATGGCGCCCGGGACGGGACCGGCGGCGATCCGGAGGCTCCGGTCGAAGGGCGCCTTGCCGTGATCGCGCCGCGCGAGCTGATCGATGCGGTGGCGGCGGCGGTTCCGCACGCCGAACGAGGCGTCGAGCCGGACCTCACGCGGCCGTTGGTGCTGCTCGACCCCAAGCAGGCCAAGGGCCTGGAGTTCGACGCCGTGATCGTCGTGGAGCCGGCCGCGTTCGCGCTGGCCGACCTGTACGTGGCACTGACCCGGGCAACGCAGCGACTCGGCGTCGTACACACCCGCGACCTCCCTCCGGGGCTCACCGGCCTCGTCCAAGCGGGGTGACGGGGGCGGTCCGGGCGAGGTGAACGGAGCGCGCGGGCGGGGTTCGGCCCGCCCGCCGCGTCCCGCGCCCTCCCGGGCTCCGCCGGGGCCGGACCGGACCGGCCCTGTCCGGCGGGATCCGGTCGCGACCGACCTCACCGACTCCCGAGGGCCCGTACTCCCGAACAGGGCGTGGCCACAACGATCCTTCCGACGCCTGCCCCGGTCAGATCGGGGGGATCTCCACGTCGAAGTTGATGCGGCGGCCTCGGAGCATTTGTTGGTATGTGGGATGTCGGCTGCCCGAGTGGGACTCGACGCGTGCCATCGCCTCGCTTACCTCGCGTTCGGCTCCCGGTGCTCCGAACAGCCGGCGCTCCAGCGCCGCGTTGTACGCGGAGCACAGCACCCGCGGAGGACGGTCGGGGGCGAAGATCCGGCGGAACCCCGCGTTGGCGAGGGCGTCTTCGGCCGCCGCCTCCTCATGCCGGCCCAGGACCGAGAGCGCGCCCGCTCGGGTGGTCCGGCAGGCCAACGTCATCGGGTGGTCCGCGCCCAGGACCTCCTCCATCCAGCCCAGCGTGGCCGTGCTCGACTGGAGGGCGAGGGCGGCTTCGCCGTACAGCGTGTTGAAGATCGCCAGGTTGGTGGCGCACGCGAGCGAGAACGGATGCGTGTCCCCGAGGCGATCGCGATACCGCTGGTAGGTCTCCGTCGCGATGTCCACCGCCTCCCCGTAATTCGCGGGGCGCTCGCGCGCCAGTGTGGCCAGATCGCACGCATACCCGATCGCGCAAGCCAACGTGTCCGGATGCAGTTCGCCGAAGCGGCCGCGCAGCATGGTCAGGATGCTCCGACTGAGCGTCAACGCGGCCTCGGCATCGCCCAACCGCCGATGCGTCACGGTCAGGAATCGATCCGTGACCAGGACCACGTCCGCGCTCTCGCCCTCCTTGGCGACCTGCCGCTCGCGTGTGTCCAGCAACAGGCTCAGCGATCCCTGGTAGTCGCCGGTCTCCCGGCGGTCCAGGGCCAACCGGTTCGCCGAGTGCCAGGTCGCCGGGTGGTTGTCACCGAAGATTTGGCGACGGCGACGATAGTTCTCCTCGTTGAGTCGAAGGGCTTCCATCGGGCGACCCACGAGGTTGAGCGAGATGCTCAGGTTGTTCGCGGCGCGCAGAGTGTCCGGATCGTTCGGGCCGAACGCACGCTTGCTCAGTTCGTACGTGCTCTGTTCCTGTTCGAAGGATTCCCGGTACAGGCCCAGTGCGCGCAGGTCGGCGCCGTAGTTGCGGGCCGTGACCAGGATGTGGCGTTGGTTCGGCTCGACCAGCAGGCGCTGCTTGGTCAGGGTGTCCCTGTCCCGGTCGTGTGCCTCCTGGTAACGGCCCAGCGAGCGAAGCGGGTTCGCGACCTGTGCGGCGAGCCGCAGGGTGTCCGCGTCGTCCGGAACGATCCGCTCCCGCCAGCGGGTCAGCACCTCGTCGCCGAGGTCGACCGCCGCCTCGTGGTCGCCGGTGCGCCACATGTGGCGGACCTGGCCCACGATCCATTCGCGCACGGCGGGAGCTGCGCTGTCGATCGCTCCGGAGACCTGGAGGTGCGGCAACAACTCGGCATACTGCGAACGCACTTCGGGGCTTTCCTCGTTCACGCCGGTCATCGGTCGGGCGGCGGCCAGTGCCTCGTGCACCAGTTGCCGCGTCGCCTCGTACGCGTCGGCGTCCTCGGCCAGCCACTCGCGCGCCGCGGCCTGGAGCAGCCGGTGGACCTGCACCGTCTCCCGTTCGACGCGGGCCAACGCGTAGTGGCCGAGGTCGCGGATCAGGTCGCCGAGCACCATCGGATCCCGCACCGCCGGTTCCAGCTCCGCGAGATGACCGCCGATCACGTTGCCGTACAGCAGTCGGGTGGCGATCGGCTCGGGCGACAGAAACGCGCACAGTTCCAGAAGGCGTGCGGCGGCGGGGCGTTCGGCCTTCAGCCGGTTCACCGACAGCCGCCAGATCGCGGTCAGCGGGGTGCGATCGGAGGTGGCCGTGCCCTCCCCCATGCTGCCGACGGCGGCCAGTGTGCGGCCCACCTGCCTGCGGACCCGCTCGAGGTAGGTGTCGACCGGCATGCCGGTCTGCCTCAGCCAGGCCGCGGCCTGCTCGACGGCGAGCGGGAGGTCACCGAGTTCGGCGGCGACCGCGGACGCGTCGTGCACGGACAGGTTCGCGACGCGCCGCCGGAGCAGTGCGATGCTTTCCGGGCGGGAGAAGACGTTGACCTGGAAGGGCTCCGACTCGCCTCGGGCGGCGGCGTCGCGGGAGGTGATGATCACATGCCCGGGGCCCCGCTCCGGCAGGTAGCGCCGGAGCCCCTCGGGATTCTCCTCGCTGTCCGCGTTGTCGTAGACCAACAACCACGGCCCGTTGACGTCGCTTTCCAGCGCGGTCAACACGGCCTGGCTGCGCTCCGCGACGGTCGAGCCCCCCACGTGCAAGTGTTCGCCCAGCTCCGCCAGGGCCGGCGGGATGCGACTGTGCTGGTTGGCGCCGACCCACCAGATCACGTCGTACTGCGCGCCGTAGCGGTGCACGTACTCCAGTGCGATCTGGGTCTTGCCGATGCCGCCGAGGCCGTACACCAGGGCAACCCCGGGTGGGCTCGTGCCGTCGAGGGGGTGGGCGCCCAACAGGCCGCGAAGGTTCTCCAGGAGATCGTCACGACCGGTGAAGACGCCATAGCGGGGTTGGGCGTTGGACACCTTTGCCCCCTGGCCCGGGAATCTCGGGTCGGGCGGCACCGCCGTATCGGGCGGGGACAGGGCGAAGGCGCCGAGGATCACCGCACGCGCCTCCTCCGCGTCGAGGTTGTTCAGCGCGACCGACGTGGCGCCGGGCAGGTTGAGCAACACCGGTTCGTCGAGCACGGATTCCAACGGTTGCACGCTGATCACCCGCGGCGCGTCAGGCCCGGTGTCGCCGGCGAGCTGCAGGACCTCCCTGGCGAGCGGAGTGAGCGCGAACTCGTGCGACAACAACGCGATCACCACGTCCGCAGCCCCGCCGGCGGAACCCTCCGGCATCGGAGGCGGTTCGGCGGAGACACTGGCGGCCCGCAGCGTGACCGTCATCCCGACGGAGCGCAACTGTACGGCGATCCACTTCGCCCACATCCGGTCCCGTAGGGCGTACTCGATACGGACCCTGGCGAAGGCCGGTTCGGCCTCGTGCGCCCGCAGACGTTCGAACCGCGCGAGCAGTGTGCGCCGTTGCTCCTCCGGGATCGCCACGAGCGACCCGACCCGGCCGCGGCTGATCACCGAGGTCAGGCGTTCGTACGCGGCCAGCAGGCTGGTGTCCTGGCGCGGGCGGTCCCCGATGGTGGCCAGGATCTCCTCGTAGGAGTAGAAGGGCTTGTAGGGAATCTCCACGTCCGCCCAATACTTGTCCCGCCCTGCGGCGGAGAGGTGGGCGAGAAAGGGCTCGAACCTTCGGCGGGCGTAGTCCCGGCTGACCTCGAGTTTGATCATTTCCGAGTAGTCGACCCGCATCGGCACGGGCAAAATCCGCACCCGAGGGGCCGCGTACTGTACGTCCCGGGCCACGCTCGCGGCGCCGTCGACGGCCTGGGTGCTGAGCGTGAAGCAGTTCACCAGGACATCGGGGAGCAGCAGGGTCGTGATCCCGGAGGTGTCGCTGAACCCGGTGCGACTGTCGATGAGGACGTAGTCGTAGTGCTCGCGCATGTCCGCGGCCAACGCGAGCAACAGGTTCTTGCCGTCGCGCCGTTCGTAGAAGCCCCGCCAGTCGTAGGTGTTGACCGTCTCGGAGTACTCCGGTGTGCGCTTGCCCGAGGAGACGAAGTCGATGTAGCCGCCGTCGGCGAAATCCCAGCGCAGCGAGGAGGCGTATCGGTCGACCCGGGCGTACTCGTGAAGGTGTTCGGGAGCCGGTTTGGGTTCGAGCATGTCGAAGGTTCGCACCAGGTCGATCACGCCGGGCGTGGAGTCGAGTCCGTGGTCGCGCAGGAAGGGGCCGAAGTACGGGTGCAGACCCGGTGCTTCGAGGTCCCAGTCCATGGTCAGCACACGCAGGCCGTTCCCGGCCAGGATCCACGCGACGTTGGCCAGCGCCATGGTCCGGCCGGTGCCGCCTTTGAAGGAGTAGAACGTCACCACGGTGCCGGGGGCCGAAGGTTCGGGGGCGGCCGGGTCCTGGTTCACGAGGAGGAACCTCCAAGCAGGGGGAGCCTGTCGAAACTTCCGGTCGGCATGACGGGGGATCGTCGGTGCGTGTCCGCCTTCATCGCGTCGTTCTGTGCCCGTGCCAGCGTCTCACGCAGGGCGCGGGTGAAGCGATCGCGATCGGGAACCGCCCAACAACCGCTTTGTACGGGGTACTTGCCACGCAGTCGCGGCAGACATCGGTCCAGGGCGGCGTCGAGCACGTCGGCGTGGGCCGCGGACTCCGTGTCGTCGCGCGGTCTGGGCTCCAGCACGGCGGCCGAGACCACGGCGTCGTCGACGGATGCCAGCAGCGAGCGCAGGGCTGCCGTCCTGGTGATCCAGGCGTCCACGAGAAGCACGGTCAGCTGTCCGGGATTGGGGTGCCGGTCGGCCGACGCGGGCAGCGTCTCGTCGAGAAGCTGCACGGTCGAGGTGAACTCCAACTCGCCCGCGGTCTCCCGGGCGAGCGCGACCAGGGATTTCGATTCGGTGTGGTCGTAGGGTGCCCAGTCCAGCGGATCGGCTCCATAGAACCTTCGACTCGTGCGTTCGGTCGGGAGCTCGTCCACCCCGAGGCCGGACAACACGAAGTCCACCGTGTGGCGCGGCGCGGCGACCGGAGCCGGCCGCGCACGCCCGTTGAGACCGTGGCCGAGCGGCGCGACCCGGGCGCGGGCGGATGTCGCCGGGGACAGGAGGCGGTCCGCGACGGCGTGCAGGACCTCCTCGTACTCCCGGCGGTAGCGAGGCTTGAACCGCAGCAGGTGCAACAGCCCTTCCCGCTCGTAGGTCGGGGACGAGACCCGGATCTCGGCGGGCCAGTCCCCACTCGGCGCCATACGCTCCACACCAGGCGGCATCGGGGTCCAGATGATCGGGACGATCACGTCCATGGCGCGTTTGGTGCGCGACCAGTGCACCTCCGTTCGCTGCTGGAAGAAGGCCCACTCCCGGGTGCAGTCCTCCCGCGCGAAGTAGCGCGAAGAATGCAGAACGACCAGCTTGAGGCAGCGGTCCATCAGCTCGGCCGACGGCGGGCCCAGGCGCCGGTCGGGCAGCACACCCACCTGGCCCGTGGGTCGTTCGGTGCGTTCGGCCACCACGAGCGACAGGTCGCCGAAGAACTCGCGGACCCACAGATCGTCCATCCTGCGGACGTGGCTCAGGTAGAAGTAGTGGTCCCCCATGCGTCCCCTTCACACATCACACGATTCCAGGATCAGCGATCCGGGCGGTGCTCGCGCAACCAGTTCGTGGCGAAGCCGACGGCCTCGTCCAATCTGAACAGCCTCGTCCGCCACTGCCCGGCCGCCGCCACGCGCACCGCCCCGGTGCGTTCGAACGCCTCTCCCAGTGCCGCGAAGTCGTGGTTGCTCAGCCGGGTGTCCATCGCCTCGACCCACCGCCGGTCGCCTCGGGCGTCGCGAACCAGGCTGCGGTACCCGGTCGTCGGCGACTGCCCGAGGCGATACTCGGCCAGGTGGAAGGTGATGTTGGCGGCGAAGCCGACGTCCCACAACAACACGTGCGCCCCGGCCTGCTCCATGCGGCCCAGCGGTGAGCGTTCGCCGTAGTGACAGTCGGGCGCGTGATCGCGCATCAGGGCCGAGGCGTGTGGCCCGATCCCGGCGAACGAGGTCCTGGGGTGGTCGCTGCGCACGGCTCCGGGCAGTCGGCGTACGTGCTCGGCGAGCGCGCCCATCCGGTGACTGGGCGTGCGCTCGGGTTCGAACGGCGGCATCTCCGAGCGCAGTCCCGGCCACCAGTCGGCGGGGACCGGGCTGTGACACGTGCGATGCCAGGTCGAGGGGTCGGTGTTGTCACTGGTGGCCGTGGGAACCACCAGGGTTCCGCGCTCGCCCAGCACCTCGCGCAGCGCACGGGTGAGCACGTCGGGACCGCCGTCGACGCCACCGAGGGGGGTCGACGGCGCCAGGACGAGCAGCACCGATCCGCTCCCGAGCCCCGACTCCGTCAGTGCCGTGGCCGTCGCGCTTGCCGTGCGCGCGACCGGGCGGCTTCGCACGATGCCGGGGTGCCGCGGGTTCACCCGGGCGGCGTCGTGGGCGTCGCGGGCCCGGTCGGCGGCCTCCTCGACCATGTGGTCGACGAATCGCCGTCCCGGAACCGTCAGTTGCCGACAGTTGCCGAGCGCCGCCAACGCCGCGTCCACCTGGTCGCGGTAGCGCACGAACCGCCGTTCGGCGCGGGCCCGGGCAACCGGCGGCACCAGGTGTCGGTAGTGGCCCCACAGACCGGTCAGCGCGAGGTGTGCGTAAGTGCCCTGGAGCACGGCCTCCAACGGGCGGCGATCCGGTCGCCAGCCCACGGTGTACCGCTGGGTCGCGTCCCCTTCGTGCAGGTCCACGAGATCCGTCAGGGCGCCCAGGGCGATGTGGCTCGCCTCGTGCACAAGCGTCTCCGCCAGACGTACCGGATCGGCCGTCTCGGTGATCCCGATCGCGCCGTGGGCGTCGCGCACCGTGACGCTCATCGCCCGGCCGGAGCGCGCCGCGAGCGGCACCACGCTCGTGCACAGGCTCGCGCAGATCCGGGCCCGATCCGGGAAGTGCTCACACAGCACGGCCCACGCGTGGCGCAGCGCCGTGTCCCACCGCGCGGCCCGTTCCGGCGTGAGCGGCGACCCGATGTCCTCGCGATGCGCGTCGCGATAGGGGTCGCCGTCCTCCAGGACGACGCGCAGCACCGGTCCGGAATCGGGGGCACGGGCGGTCACGACGCGCGCGGGCTGCCAGTACGGGAGCGTGTCCTCGGCGGTGCTCGATCGCGGATCGCGGGCGGGAGCGGCGGCGTCCACGATCGGCACGCGGACCTTGCCGCCGGGGAGGTGGATCACCCCGTCTTCGAGCCGCACCACGACGATGCCCGCCGGCACCCGCATGGACCCGAGCGTGGGCAGGGACACGATCCCGGCGCGGACCGGCAGTTCGAGCCGGACCGGCAGCCCGGCGCGGGTGGCCGCGGCGGCCGCGACGGCGGTGAACCAGGCGAGTTCGTCCCGAACCCGGAATCCGGGCGACCTGCCGTGCAGCCCGCGCAGGCAGCGCATGGCCCAGACGCCCAGGTGGGGGTGCATCAGGACGGACTCCAGGGCGCCGCGGTCGTGCCGGGTGACCTCGGTCAGCACCGCCTGCGCTCGCTCGCCCCCGGATTGCCGCCAGGGGGAGGGAAAGCGTGTTCGGGCCGTTCGGGCCAGCGTGTGGACCAGGAGCAGCCGACGACTGAGCTGGCCGGTACGCAGCGCCTGCAGCGCGGCGGGCCCGGGCCGGCCGCGGGCCAGTTCGCCGAAGTCCTGCGCCGTGAGCCGCACGCCGACGAGCCGGGGGATCACGACAGGCTCCGCAGGAGTTCGCGGGTGTCGGCGCGGACCCGATCGCGGATGTGCCCGGTCAGTTCCTTGAGGTCGGCGCAGTAGACGGAAGGGTTCGCGAATCCCGACGCCGGCAGGTAACGATGCGCACGGATTCCACCGCCGCACAGCTTCATCACCTCACACGCACGGCAGACGTCCGCAAGCCCCGCCTCGCCAAGGCGCCACTGCGCGATCTGCGGGTGCCGGCCGGCCGCGTCGAAGTCGTGCGCGAAGACGTTCAGGCCGGTGGCCGCCGCTCGGTCGTAGCTGGAGTGCAGCGAGTCGGCCTGCTCGATCGCCCCGTCGGTGGCCACCACGAGAAATCCGGGTACCGAGAGCCCGACGGCCTCCGAACGCGAGGAGCCGCCGAGGCACACCGCCATGATGTCGTCGAACAGCCGCACGGACGTCTCGCGTACGGGGCTCTCGTACCATCGGGTGAAGACCGCGAGCAGCCAGCGCGCGTAGGGCGTGCCGAGCGGGTCGTGTCCCGGGGGCGGGAACTGCCGGTTGGCGTGCGGGAGGAGGAAGTCGATCCGGGCGGGCTCGTGCCCGAGCAGCGCCTCGTAGGTGCGGACCGGGTCGTTGGCGAGGTCGACGGTGCACAACAATCCCGCGTACAGGCGGCGGTGTTCGGGTCGGCGCAGCAGCGCGATCCCGGCGGTGGCCGCGGCGTGGCTGCCGGTTCCGTCGCGCCGGCGTCGGTGTCGGTCATTGGCATCGGCGTCACCGTCGAGGCTGACTCCGACGCGGATGCCGTGGCGGTGGAACAGAGCCATCCACTCGGGGTCCAGGAGCGTGCCGTTGGTCTGCACGGACAGGTTCAAGGCGGTGCCCGCGGGCAGGGCCGCACACAGTGTCCGGGCCAGTGTGTCGACCCGGTCCCGACCGGCCAGCAGCGGTTCACCACCGTGCAGCGCGACGTGCACGACGGGCAACGCGTGTCGATCGGCGTGCCGGGCGATGCGTTGCGCGAGCCGGCGCATGGTCGGTGCGGCCATCGCGCGCGGCCGGCTGCGCCAGGACGTGTCCCGTGCCTCGTAGACGTAGCAGTGATCGCACGCGAGATTGCAGCGGCTGTGCAGCTTCACCACGAATTGGCGGAAGGGCGGCGGCTCCGTCATCGTGCCTCCTCGGAGACCGAGTCCCGGCGCCTGGGCACCGGTCAGTCCTCGAACGCCGAATCGAAGGCACAGAAGACGGACTCGTCGCTCAGCGCGTCCCGCAACACCCGCCGCAGGGCCGAGGCCAACGCCGTGTCCGGCAGTGCGTCCAGATCACTTGGCGTGACATCGGAGAGATCGAGTACGTCCGATCGCACGTCGTCCGCCGCCGCCTCGGTGTGTGTGCCCATCGGCGGTTCCTCGGCAGGAGACACGCGGCCAGGCCTCCGTCCACGCGGCAGCCGACAACGGTGGTCCCTGCCGAATTACTGGGTCGATGAACTGCGTTGCTTAGCCTAGCCGATTATCGACGCCGTTCAGGCGGACTCGCTGCCATAGCGCTCGACGAAGACGCGTTGTGCGTGCAGGGTGCCGGGGTCCGATGCGCCCAGGTGGATCCGGTGCAGGTCCAGCGCCCGGACGAACAGGGCGCGAGCGGCGGCGAGCCCGCGTGCACCCGCGGTCGCGAGGGCCAGGTTCAACGCGGTGCGCAGGGTGTCCGGGTGACCCGCGCCCAGCAACCGCTGCTGCCGCCCGAGCACTTCCTCGTACAGCGGCAGGGACTCGCGCGGATCGAGCGACTCGTCCGTGACGACCGCGAGGTTGTGCATGGTCTGCAGGGTCGCCCGGTGATCGGAGCCCAGCGTGGCGCGCTGGCGATCGAGGACCCGGGCCAGGATGGGCAGCGCAACGGAGGGACCCTCCAGCGCTCGCACGACCATCGCCAGGGCGTGCCAGGTCTCCAGCGCCGCCGGGTGATCGTGCTCGAACGCAAGCTCCTGCCGCGCCAGCACGTCCTCCAGCCGGGCGCGCGCCGCCTCCGGGCCCTCCAACTGCCAACTCGACATGGCCAGCCGGTGAAGCGTCGCGAGGGTGGAGGGGTGTGCGACGCCGAGCACACGTTCACGGTCCTCGTGCACACGCTCCAGCGCCGACACGGCGGCCTCCACGTCGCCGAGTTCGTGGACGACCAGACAGCGGTTGTGTCGGGTGCCCAGGGTCGACGGGTGGTCGGATCCCAGCACCCGGCGCTGCCGCTCGAGTACCTCGTCGAGCAAGCGCAGGGCGGGCGCGGGCCCTTCGAGCCAATTGAGGACCAGGGCGAGCCCGTGCCGGGCGCTGAGCGTGTCGGGGTGGTCCCGGCCCAGGTTGTGTTCGCGGGCCTCGGCGACGTCCAGGAACAGGCGTCTGGCCTGCTCCGGTTCGGTGTCGGTGCACAGGACCGCGAGCAGGTGCAGGCTCTCCAGGGTGCTCGGATGCTCGGCGCCCAGGGCCCGCGCGCCGTCCGCCGCGACGGCCTCGGCGAGCCGAACAGCTTCGGCTTCGTCTCCGACCGCCCAGGTCAGCGCGGCGAGCGAGCGCCGCAGGGCCAGCACGGTGGGGTGGTCCGGGCGCATGCCCCGGGTGGCCCGCTCGACGAGCTCCACGAGCGACTCGCGGGCCGGCTGTACCTCGCCGGTGTCCCCGATGGCCAGCGCGTACGCCCTTTCGGTCTCGAAGGTCGCGGCGTCATCCGCGCCGAACACGGCCCGGAAATCGGGCACCAGGTCGGCCAGCAAGTCGCGGGCGGAGAACCAGTCGCCGCGCGCCTTGGCGACCATGGCACCGCCGCGCCGCGCCGACAGCACGATGCGGTCCCGGGGGCCGTGCCGGGCGCTGCCGGTGCGGATCAGCCGGGCGTACTCGGCCCGGGCGTCCTGCAACCAGCCGCACCGCCAGGTGAGTTCCGCGCGGAGCAGGCCGACGCGACGGGTCATCGGGTGCTCCTCGCCCAGTACCCGGGCACAGTCGTCGAGGAGCTTGCCGGTCAGGTGCAGCGCCGCAGCCGGCGAACGCACGTGCTGGGCGAAGAATGCCACCGCGTAGCGGGCCGCCAGGCTCGTGGCATGGTTCGGGCCCAGCTCGGCGCGCGCCCATCGTTCGAGGAGTTCGGCGCTCGTGCAGGCGAGTTGCGGTGCACCGACCTCCTCCGCCAAGCCGATGATCACGAACAGCTTGGCCAGGTGCGCCGGCTCGGCCGTCGGGCCGAAGCCCAGTTCCGCCCAGGGCACTCCGAGCAACGAACCGTCGGGTGGGGTCCGGTCCCACGCACCGAACGGCTCCGCGGCGACCGACGCGTCGGGCCGCCGCGGCGAACGTCCCCGCGGCGCCGAACCGTCGACGAGCGACTGCCAGCCCCGTTCCCACCACACCATGTCGTCGAGCGGTGGCTCCACCGGCAGTTCGCCCTGGCGAGCGTGGCACAGGAGGCAGATCAGGACCGATCGCACCGGGTCCCACTGGGTACCCACCGGAGTGTTGCGATTGTCCATGTAGTTCTGGGCCGTGCTGTGCGAGAAGGGTCGCATCGGCACCGACGGGTTCTCGGCCGACCGCTCGGAGGATTCGGCCAGGGATCGAAACGTCGGGTCCCCCGCCATGGCCCGCAGCCGGCGCAACGACGCGCGGAACTCCGTCCACGATTGCGGCATCCTCGCCTCGGTCACGCTCGACCCCCTCGCGCACTGCGCGTCGGATCCGCGACCGCAGCTGTCTTGGACACCCGGACAAGACACGTGACAGCAACGCTTGGACACCCGAACCCGCACCGTGGATGTCTTTTTCGTCCGGATCACGTATTGGATCCGAACTCCCGGCCCCGTACCGGGCTGTACTCGAAGCCTAGCCGGGATGAGGTGCCCGGGAGGGATGGAGAAGCGAGGGTCCGATGAACACTATTGCGTTGAACATGTCCGAAGTCCCGCATCTGACGGTGCTCTTGCTGATCCTGGTGCGTGCCGTGGTCGCACTGGTCGCGAACGTGCGGTCGGCCGACCGGCACAGCGGTCGGCCCGCTCCGTCCGACCGCGCCCGAGGCGCCGACCGGGCCGACGGGTCCGACGGGTCCGAGCCCGCGGGCGAGGACGTCGTGCGCCCGGATGCCGACGACGCGACGACGGAGCCCGTCCGACGTCGTCGCCGGACCGCGGACGCCACGCTCGACGTCCTGGCCCCGCTGGCCGACCTGCTGCAACTGATGGTCCGACGCTGAGGCTTCGCGGCCGGGCACCGCCGTGGGGCGTCGGGCGCCTCGGCCGCGACACGGACCGCGCACGTTCCGGGCGGCCCTCGTTGGAGCGGCGCCGAATTCGCGCAACCTCGCATGGCATTCAAACCACTCCACTTGAAGTACTTCATTTGATGCACTTCACTTGACGTACTTTGCATGAAGTGCTTCACTCGACCTACTTCGGAACGAGGAGGGGGTGCGAGATGCGTCAAAACCCGGCCCGTCGGGCCGCGCTGCTCGACGGTGCCATCGAGGTGCTCGCCCGCGATGGTGCGCGCGGCCTGACTCAGCGCGCCGTCGACAAGGAGGCGGGGGTGCCCGTCGGCACCGCGTCCAACTACTTCCGCGACCGCGACGATCTGCTCGTCCAGGCCGGCGCCCGCGTCTACGAGCGGCTCAGGCCGAAAGAGGACGCGCTCGCCGAGATGTTCGACCAGGCGCGGGACGCCGCGTCGTACGGCGCGATGTTGCGGGAGAGTGTCGGCAGAGTCACCGCCTTCCCGTCCGGGCATCTGGCGCTGCTGGAGCTTCGATTGGAGGCCACCCGCAAGCCGAAGCTGCGCACCCTGCTCACCGAGCGGGTCCGGGCCGACATCGACGAGAACGTCACTCTGCACGAGGCCGCGGGCCTGCCCGGCGGCGCAACCGCCGTCCTACTGATGTACCTGGCAATTAACTGGTTGGTCGTCGAGCAACTCACGCTGCCGGGCGTCTTCACCGACGCCGAGCGCGACGAACTCGTCACCCGGGCAGTGGAGCGCATCGTCGCTCCGTTCCCCACGACCACAAAGTAACGCCGCGCCGGCACCCACCCCGGCCGGCGCACACCGCCACCCTGAACTCCATCGCAACCGCGATCACAATCGCAACAGATCGACAAAGGGACTCGTTTTGCGCAAGCTCGTGTACTTCATCGCCGCCACGCTCGACGGCTTCATCGCCGGGCCCGACGGCTCCGACCCCACCGGCCCCGGCGGCTTCTGGTCCCCGTCCGAGGACTACATCCGGCATCTCATCGAGGAGTACCCCGAGACCCTGCCGGGCCCCGCGCGGACCGCGCTCGGCGTCACTGCCGAAGGCACCCGTTTCGACACCGTCATCGAGGGCCGCAACAGCTACGCGATCGGCCTCGCGGCCGGCGTGACCGACGCCTACCCCCACCTCAGGCACCTGGTGTTCTCCCGAACGCTGACCGAAAGCCCGGACCCCGGAGTCGAACTCGTCGCCGACGACCCGGTGGCGAGGGTACGAGAACTGAAGCGCGACGGCGGCAAGGACATCTGGCTCGTCGGCGGCGGGGAGCTGGCCGGCGCCGTCTACGGCGAGATCGACCGCGTAATCGTCAAACTGAGCCCGCTCACCATCGGTTCCGGCATACCCCTCTTCGGGCGGACCGCGGCCTTCGCTCCCAACGCCTGGGAACTCGTCGACCACACCATCCTCAAGGGTGGAGCAGCCTTCCTCACCTACGACCGCGGCACCGGCACGCCGTAGTCCCCCGGCCGCCCGCCGCCCTCCTCGCGCACGGGGCCCAGGAGGGCGGCGGCAGGGGACTACCGGGTATCGCATCCTTTCGGGCTGCGACAGCCATCTTTTCGTTGCTCCCACGTCGTTGCACCGGCCGGCATCGTCGGTGCTCGGGCCCGGATGCGTTCACGCTCCCGAACGCATCCGCGGCCACCCTCACCCGGCCTCGGCCGGTCGCCCGCATACCCGAGACGTCGCGCTCACGCGCCGAGCCGTCAGTTGAGCAGGTGGCGGTGTCGCACTTCTCGATGAAGTCCTCGGCTCGTGGCGTTACGGTGTGTTCACTGTCGGGGCCTGCGCACCAGGTGGCGGGGAGCGGGCGACCCCGGGCCCGCCGTGAACTCGCCCGGATCGGGCCGGGTGTGGCGTCTGCTATCCGACGCCGACGCCGACATGGACGCCGACAGCGCCCACCGCGTACTCCACCGCCCGCACGAGTTCGTCGGCACTCACCGGCCGCAGCACGTCGTCCGGGTCGTCGGCATCGCCGGCTCGTTGGTCGATGACGTCCAGGGCCAGGCGTTCGGCGAACTCCGTCACCGCCGCCCGCTCCTCGCGGTCCGGATCGGTGTTGCCGGCGGGCGTTTCGAACAGCAGGCCGACCCACAGCTCCGGGTCCCGGGTCACCAGGACCTCGCCCACGTGCACCCCACAGCCGGGCAGGCTGTCGCCGACCTCACCGATGCCGGGCACTCGACCCCACATCGGCACACCCCACTCGTCGGTCGGCCCGCCGCACGCGTGCGTCGAGCGTGCGCCCAGCGGGCAGGGGCCGTCCTCGTCCAGGTCTTCGATGTGGATGTCGGATGTCATCGCAACTCCTGCGGGACCCGTCGCCGATACGTCGACCGGGCCGCGGACACGTTCGTCCTCGCACCCACAGCCCGGCACGCCATCGACTCCAGCACGCCCACCCCACCCGCGCGTCCGGAGCGCGCCGAATGGGGGGGCACAATGCCACGAATGCCGCAGTCCACGCACGGGATACGAAGCCACCCGGATCGCCCGGAGAGGCCCGAGAGCGGATCGCAGTGGGCACTCCCTCCGGCCGCTCCGCCAACGCGAATACACCTAACCGCCGCGGCGGGCGGGCTGCTTGCCAGGCGGTTCCCAGCCGCGCGCGAGGATGTCGAAGACCGCCTCGACGGCGGCTCGGCGATCCTGCCGGCCGCGCGTGAGAGCCGGGATCTCCAGGACGAATCGAGCAAGGGCCATACATGCGAGGTCGTCGTGCTCCACGCCGATCTCGTCGGCGACGGCCGCGCCGAGGGCGCCGGCGTGCCGAGTCCACATGTGCTCGGCGTACGCGCGCAACACCGGCGTCGAGTCGACCAGATCGCTGAACTCGGCGATCTGCGGATGCTCCGAAAGCAGCAGCCAGGTGTCCAGGACGTGCCGTCGGAGCGCGTCGAGGATGCTCAGGCCGGCGGGTCGCTGCCGCACTGCGGCGACCAGTTCCGACTCCCGGTCGTCTTCCCGGTCGAAAACGAGCGCTTCCTTGCCGGTGAAGTGCTTGAACACCGTCGTGGTCGACACGTCGGCCGCGTCGGCGATGTCCCGGATGCTCACCTGGTCGTAGCCACGCTCCAGGAAGAGCTGCAGTGCGGCATCGGCGATCGCTTGCCGGGTGGCCGCCTTCTTGCGTTCGCGACGGCCTACAGGGGACGAGGTCATGACTTGAGCGTATCCGATAGTGGCATCAGAAGAAAAGTTGTCTCGTTGCACTTTTCTACTCGGTCTGCTTTTCTATCCTCATCGACGAAGGGAACGACCATGAACTCTCCCGAACCCGCCCACGCAAGGATCGGCATCATCGGCGCCGGACCCGGTGGACTGACCTGCGCCCGGATCCTGCAGCAGCGCGGCATGACGGTCACCGTCTACGACCGCGCCCCGGGCCCCGACGCGCGCGACCAAGGCGGCACCCTCGACCTGCACGCCGACAACGGCCAGACCGCCCTGCGCGAAGCCGGGCTACTCGCCGAGTTCTTCCGACTGGCCCGCCCCGAGGGGCAGGAAATGCGCCAGATGGACCGCACCGGCAAGATCACGTATCACAAGGTCCCGGCGGCCGACGATCGCTTCAAGCCGGAAATCGACCGCGGCCGGCTGCGCGACCTGCTGCTCGACTCGCTGAAACCGGGAACCGTGCATTGGGGCCGCGCCCTCGACACGGTCGGCGGACTCGCCGACGGACCGCGGCGGTTGCACTTCGCCGACGGCACGACTGTCGAGACCGATCTGGTCATCGGCGCCGACGGCGCCTTCTCCCGGGTACGCCCGGCCGTGTCCCTCGCCGTACCCGAGTACATCGGGGTGAGCTTCCTGGAGGCATGGTTCTCCGACGTCGAGAACCGGCATCCGGACATCGCCGAACTGGTCGGCCCGGGCAGCGCCGCTGCGGCCGACGGAAACCGCGGCCTGTTCGCCCAACGCAACAGCGGAGACCGCATCCGCGTCCACATCATCCGACGAGCCCCGGTCGACTGGATCACCAGGAGCGGCTTCACCGCCGACGACACCGACGGCATCCGCGCCCTGCTCCTCGACGAGTACGCCCATTGGTCGCCCCGCATGCGCCGGTTGATCGCCGACAACGACGGCTCCTATGTCGACCGCCCGCTCTTCGCCCTGCCGGTCCCGCACACCTGGGAGCACAGCCCGACGGTGACCCTGCTCGGCGACGCCGCCCACCTCATGCCCCCGCTCGGCGTCGGCGTCAACCTCGCCATGCTCGACGCCCGCGAGCTCGCCCTCGCGCTGGCGCACGCCGCCACCGTCGACGACGCCATCCGCAGCTACGAGGAGAGCATGCTCCCCCGCTCCGTCGAGACGGCCAAAGCCCTCGAAGGTGCCGCCGAACACCTGCTGTCCGCCGACGTACCCGACTTCGACAACGACGACCCCCGTCGCTGAGCGCGCCGCACCGCGAGACCGGCACCACCGAATCCCTGAGCGACCGCGTCCCGGGCCGCTCGCCGGGGCCGCGCGGACGGCGCTCCTCGGCCGTCCGACGAGGGAAGGCCGCAGACCGTCGGGGAACGTTGTGGCCGGCGGGCGCCCGTAGTATCGGAGTTCGATATCGGGTTCGTCACCTCAGCGGTGGAGCGGGAAGGCGGTTGACGGGTGAGGGAGTTCCAGCGGGGCGCGGTGCGGTTGCACATCCTGCATCACGCGGCCGAGGAGGACGTCCACGGTGCGTGGATGTCCCGGGAACTGGCCGGCCACGGCTACCGGATCAGCCCCGGCACGCTGTACCCGACCCTGCACCGGATGGAGGCGGACGGCCTGCTGACCTCCGAGCAGCGGGTCGTCGAAGGCCGCACGCGGCGGGTCTACCGGGCAACGGACGCGGGACGGGCGGCGCTGGCCGAGGATCGACGCGCGCTCGCGGAGCTGGCCCGCGAGGTGCTGCCCGAGGCGGACCGACCGCGCCCGTAGCCGGGGCGTGCCCCGGCCCGGTGGGCACTCATGACCTGGGCGCACCCCTGGGCGGTGTGGGCCCGACACCGGTTACGGCACCGGCACCAATCCCGGAGCAAGGGCCCGGTCCGTCAGGCGCGTCCGGTCGCCCTGCGCAGGCCGTAGCCGGCGGCACCGGCCGCGAGCACCGCGGCGCCCCACAGCACCGAGGCCGACGGCAGTGCGAAGGCCAGGACCAGGCAGCCTGCCGCACCGAGGATCGGCACGATCCGCGCCGGGCGGCCCTCGGCGGGGGTGAGCGTCCAGGCGGCCGCGTTGGCGACGGCGTAGTAGGCCAGTACACCGAAGGAGGAGAAACCGATCGCGCCGCGTACGTCGGTGGTCGCGGCCAGGACGGCAACAAGCGCGCCGACCGTGAGTTCGGCGCGATGCGGTACCCCGAACCGCGGGTGCACGGCGGCCAGTGCGTGCGGCAGATGTCGGTCGCGAGCCATCGCCAGCGCGGTACGCGAAACCCCCAGGATCAGCGCCAGCAGCGAGCCGAGCGCCGCGAGCGCCGCCCCGACGCGGACCACCGGGGCAAGTCCCGCCGCACCGGCGGCGCGCACCGCCTCGGCCACCGGATCGGCGGTGTGGGCGAGCCGGTCGGGCCCGAGCACCGCGAGTACGGCCACGGCGACGACCGCGTACACCACCAGCGTGATGCCGAGCGCGGTCGGGATCGCTCGCGGGATGGTGCGCTTCGGGTCGCGGACCTCCTCGCCGAGCGTGGCGATGCGCGCGAAGCCGGCGAACGCGAAGAACAGCAGCCCGGCCGCCTGAAGCACCCCGCCGAAGCCGGCGTCCGCGCCGATGCGAAGGTGCGCGGTGTCGCCCGTGTCGCCGCTCAGGCACGCGGTGACCACGGCGGCGAGGACGGCGAGGACGACGGCGACGATCCCCCTGGTCAGCCATGCGGACTTCTGTACGCCGACGTAGTTCACCGCGGTCAGCGCCACCACCGCGGCGACCGCGACCGCGTGTGCCTGCGCGGGCCATATGTAGGAGCCGGCGGTCAGCGCCATGGCCGCGCACGAGGCGGTCTTGCCGACCACGAAGCCCCAGCCGGCCAGGTAGCCCCAGAAGTCGCCCAGGCGCTCGCGCCCGTAGACGTACGTGCCGCCGGACTGCGGATAGCGGGCCGCCAGGCGAGCCGAGGAGGTGGCATTGCAGTAGGCCACCACGGCGGCCAGCGCCAACCCGATCAGCAGGCCGGACCCCGCCGCGTCGGCAGCCGGGGAGAGCGCGGCGAAGATCCCGGCGCCGATCATCGACCCGAGTCCGATCACCACGGCATCGAACACACCCAGATGCCGCTTCAGCTGCCCCACTTCAGCGGATGCCGCCGACGCCCCCACCGCTCGCTCCTCGAACATGGTCCACGCCTGTTACGGCTCCCGATATCGGGACACGATATAGGACCGCGTCGCTGCCGTGCCATCCCGGGCCGTGCCGCAAGGCACGGACCGAACCGGAGCACCCGTGCCCGCCGGAGCCCGCACCGTGCGTCGGCCCGGCCCGGCGAGCAGCCCCGAACCCACGGTTTGCCCCGGATGCGGATCAGCGCGGCTGCGGCAGCACCGGCACGAGGTCGTCCCAGCGGGCGATCTCGCATCCGTTGGTGCGCTTGTAGCGGGCGTCCACCGAACGTCCCGCAAACGTTCCGGCGATGCGCGCGGTGGCGGGTCCCCCATGGATCATCGTGCACTGCGCGCCGTCGGGAACCGGCGCGAAGGAGTCCCTGCCACCGGCGGTCGCGGCGTCCAGTCGGTCACATGCCGGCGCGGGCTGCGGGTGGCTGCCCCCGGCCGGATGGCACTCCAGGGTGTACGTCTGCGCCCCTTCGGGATTGTCGGCCACCGTCACGGTGAGGCGGTCCACCGCCCGGGCGACGGCGGAGGAAATCGGGCACTGGGCGGCGGCAACGACCACGGCCGCGACGACGACGAGGCGACGGAACAACATGGGCGACTCCCGAAACGGGCGCACGACATCGCGCGCGAGGGTAACGAAGGTGCGGGGCGGATCCGCACGCATACCCCCCCCACCCCGGAGTCGGCGGTAACCGACCCCCCAGCCGCCGATAGGTAGTTCACACCTCAGAACAACACTAACCACAAAAAAGTATTGGTTTTGGGGTTTTTGG
>NZ_JBEXCV010000021.1:0-82001 GCF_040605455.1 Embleya sp. NPDC005575
CCGGCGGCCGGCTCGGCGCCGGCCAGGGGGTGCGCGCCGCCCGGGCGAGCGGTGCGGCCTGGACCGAGGAGCCGCTCGGCGCCCTGTGGGACGTCCCGCCGGCCACCCAGGTCGACCGCGTCGTCGGCCACCGCGACCTGCCCGCGGACGACCGCCCCGCGGGCGCCGACCTGCTCTTCCTCGACGTCACCGTGCTCGGCCCGACCCCCGGCGCCCGGGACCGGGTCCGCGCCGTCTGCGCGGAACTGGACGTGCACCTGCTCGTCGCGCACGCCGATCCCGCCTTCGCCTACCGCGACAACCTGCGTCTGCTCGCGACCTGCCCGGGACTGCGGTTGCGGTTGATCGGCCGACTCGAACCCGGCACGGATCGTGCGGTCCGGGTGCTTGCGGTCGGCATTCCGCCGGGCGAGGGCCCCACCCTGCGGCTGGCCGAGGACCGACTGGGCCGCGTCGACCTGGGCCTGGACCGACTGCACCGTGCCGACCTCCCGGCAGCGGCCTCGATTTCCACCGCGACCGTGGCGACCGAGGAACTCCCGGCCGGCCCGTTGTACCTGATGCACCGTCACGTAGAGCGAGCGATCAGCGGCGGTCGGCCGGTGCTTGCCCTGGCCGGTTCCACCGCCGCCGATACCGCCCGCCTGCGCCGGGTCGGCCTGGCCACGGGAGCGAGCCTGGTCGAGCGCCTCACGCACGTCGCGGCGGGCCGCGAACGGGATGTTTTCGGGCGTCTTCGCGCGGGCGACAACGACCTTTTGTCCGCTGCATGGCTGGCCGCCGCCGTGTACGCGCAAACCGTCGAAGGCGCTCTGACCAGGGCTGTTTGGTCCGCCGAGTAGTGGAACCGTGGGCGTTGCGCCAATCGATTTCCGATCGGCGACAGGCAACGTGTATGGTTTTCCTGCTCGCCCCAATAGCTCAGTCGGTAGAGCGTCTCCATGGTAAGGAGAAGGTCTACGGTTCGATTCCGTATTGGGGCTCAGACGATGGGATCCCCGCCTGGGAACAGGCGGGGGCCTCGTTGAGGCGGCGTAGCTCAGACGGTAGAGCAAGCGGCTCATAATCGCTGTGTCACCGGTTCAAGTCCGGTCGCCGCTACCAAGCGAGCCGATTCGGGGGAGACTCCGCATCGGCTGCTTTTGCTGTATTCACCCCTGACCGCAAGGAAGGCACTCCAGTGGCTGCCACCGACGTCCGCCCGAAGATCACGCTGGCCTGCGTGGAGTGCAAGGAGCGGAACTACATCACCAAGAAGAACCGGCGCAACGACCCGGACCGTCTTGAGATGAAGAAGCACTGCCCCCGCTGCAACGCGCACACCGCGCACCGCGAAACCCGCTAGGCGGTTCGCACCACGACATCGACGAGGCCACTCCCCGCCAAGGGGGGTGGCCTCGTTGTCGTATTCTCCGCAGCGTTGCCCGCACCGGCCCGTCACCCACCAGGGAGAACCGCTTCATGCCGCTGGACGCGAAGTTCATCGGGCGGACGTATCCGCCCACCGAGCCGTACGAGGTGGGTCGGGAGAAGATCCGCGAGTTCGCCGCCGCGATCGGCGACCCCGATCCCGCGTACAACGACCCAGAGGCGGCCAAGGCGCTGGGGCACCCGGACGTGATCGCACCGCCGACGTTCGCGATCGTGGTCACCATGCGTGCCGCAGACCAGGTCGTCTACGACCCCGAGCTCGGTCTCGACTACTCGCGCGTCGTGCACGGCGACCAGAAGTTCACCTACACGCGCCCGGTCCGCGCGGGCGACCGGCTGACCGTGGTGACCACCGTGGACAACATCAAGTCCCTCGCGGGCAACGACATCCTCACCACGCGCGCCGAGGTGACCACCGTGGAGGGGGAGCACATCGTCACCGCGCTCTCGACCCTGGTGGCCCGTGCCGCGGCCGACGACTCGGAGGCATGATCATGACCGCCAAGATCTCCTTCGACGACGTCGCGGTCGGCACCGAACTGCCCGCCCGCAGCTTCCCGGTCACCCGGGAGACGCTGGTCCGCTACGCGGGCGCCTCGGGCGACTTCAACCCGATCCACTGGAACGGTCGGTTCGCCGCCGAGGTCGGCCTGCCGGACGTGATCGCGCACGGCATGTTCACCATGGCCGAGGCCGCGCGGGTGGTCACCGACTGGCTCGGGGACCCGGGAGCCCTGATCGAGTTCGGCGTGCGCTTCACCAAGCCGGTCGTGGTTCCGGACACCGTCGAGGGCGCGACCATCGAGGTCACCGGCAAGGTCGCGGTGCTTTTGGACGACCGCCGGGCCCGGGTGGACCTGCTGGTCACCGCCGGCGGCGCCAAGGTCCTGGGCGTGCCCAGGGCCGTGGTCCAGTTGGCCTGAGTCCGGTACACATCGGGTAATGCGAGAATCCAACGGTGCAGCCTGAAACCGACGCGCCTCTCGCCTCCCTGACCACCCTCCGCCTCGGCGGCCCGGCTCGTCGGCTCCACACGGCCACGACCACCGACGCGGTGCTGGCGACCGTACGCGCCGCCGACGAGCAGGGCACCCCGTTGCTCGTGCTCGGCGGCGGCAGCAACCTGGTCGTCGGCGACGACGGCTTCCCGGGCGACGTGCTGCGGATCGCCACCACCGGGCTGCGCGTGGACGGCACCCGGGTGAGCGTCGAGGCCGGCGTGCCGTGGGACGACGTGGTCACCGCCGCCGTCGCCGCGGGCCTGTCCGGCATCGAATGCCTCGCCGGCATCCCGGGCAGCGCCGGCGCGACCCCGGTGCAGAACGTCGGGGCCTACGGCCAGGAGGTCGCCGAGACGATCACCTCGGTCGCGGTCTACGACCGGACCGAGCACGGCCTGCGCACGCTGACCGCCGCCGAGTGCCGCTTCACCTACCGGCACAGCGTCTTCAAGGGCGACGACCGCTTCGTGGTGCTGCGCGTGTGCTTCGGCCTGCGCGACGACGCGGGCCGCTCGGCACCGATCCGATACGCCGAACTGGCCCGTACGCTCGGCGTCGAGCCGGGCGAGCGGGTCCCGGTCGCGGCGGCCCGCGCGGCGGTGCTGGACCTGCGGCGCGGCAAGGGCATGGTGCTCGACCCGGCCGACCACGACACGTGGAGCGCGGGTTCCTTCTTCACCAACCCGATCCTCACCCACGACGCCTTCGCCGAGCTGACCGCGCGGACCGCGCGGCATCTGGGCCCCGAGGTCACCCCGCCGTGCTACCCGTCCGGCGCCGACCACGTGAAGACCTCCGCGGCGTGGCTGATCGAACGGTCCGGCTTCGCCAAGGGCTACGGGCAGGGCCGGGCGCGTATCTCCACCAAGCACACGCTGGCCCTGACCAACCGCGGCGAGGCCAGCACCGAGGACCTGCTCACCCTGGCCCGTGAGGTCCGCGACGGCGTCCACGAAGCCTTCGGCGTGACCCTGGTCAACGAACCGGTCCTGATCAACGCCAAACTCTGACCCGCAAGCAGCCCGACCCCGGCCGCTGGGCCCGATCCGCCCACCACCTGCCCGAATCCCACGGCTTCCCCCTCACGCAACGGGCGGGCGGGCGGGAACCAAACCCACCTCGACCGAAGCGCCAGGTGACGTCAACCACCCGTCCACCCCGTCCAGCAGCGCCCGCTGCACGTGCGCCGGCGCCACCGAGCCCAGGATCGACTGCCGGGCAAGCTCGGCCAATTCCGCATCGTCGAACCCGTGCTCGTCCCTGGCCAGCTCGTACTGCGCGGCCAACCGGGAGCCGAACAACAACGGATCGTCGGCGCCCAGCGCGATCGGCACCCCCGCCTCGAACAACCTCCGCAGCGGCACGTCCGAGGCCTTGTCGTAGACGCCGAGCGCGACGTTGGAGGCCGGGCACACCTCGCACACGATCCGGCGCCGCGCGAGCAGCGCCATCAACTCGGGATCCTCCACCACCCGGATCCCGTGCCCGAGCCGGCGCGCGCCCAACACGTCCACGCATTCACGGATACTGCGCGGCCCGTCCAACTCGCCGCCGTGCGGGTTCGCGAACAGCCCGGCATGCCGGGCGATCTCGAAGGCCCGCTCGAACGCGGGCGCCCGACCCCGCCGCTCGTCGTTGGACAGCCCGAAGCCGACCACACCGCGATCGGTGTACTGCGCGGCGAGCCGGGCCAGCGTGCGCGCCTCCAACTGATGCTTGGTGCGATTCGCCGCGATCACCACCGCGATCCCGATTCCGGTCGCCTCCCGGGCTGCCTCCACCGCGTCCAGCACGATCTCGACCGCCGGCGTCAACCCGCCCAGGCGGGGTGCGTACGAGGTCGGATCCACCTGGATCTCCAGCCAGCCCGAGCCTTCGGCCCGGTCGTCCTCCGCCGCCTCGCGGACCAGCCGATGCATGTCGTCCGGGGTGCGCACACACGAGCGGGCGATGTCGTACAAGCGCTGGAATCGGAACCAGCCCCGCTCGTCGGTGGCCCGCAATCGTGGTGGTCGACCCGAGGTCAGCGAGTCGGGCAGCCGCACTCCGTGCAGATCCGCCAGTTCCAACAGGGTTTCCGACCGCATGGATCCCGTGAAGTGCAGGTGGAGATGAGCCTTCGGGAGGGTGCGGACATCGCGTGCGGGACGATCCATCCACAGATCATGGACCACCGGCCCCACGTACGTGAGGGGTACCGCGGATGATCCCCCTGAAGGAGAGCCGAAACTTCGGGGGCCGGTACGTGAACGACCCCGCCGGCGCCCACACCGAGGGCCGAACGCGCCGGGGCCGCCGCGCGCTCACCCGTACGACGGCCCCGGATCCGTCTCGACTACTTCGCCTCGCCCAACAGCCGGGCGATCCGGCCGACCCCCTCGACCAGGTCCTCGTCGCCGAGCGCGTAGGACAACCGCAGGTAGCCCTGGGTGCCGAAGGCCTCACCCGGCACCACGGCCACCTCGACCTCGTCCAGGATCAGGTTCGCCAACTCGGCCGAGGTCGCGGGACGCACGCCCCGGATCTCCTTGCCGAGCACTCCCTTGACCGACGGGTATACGTAGAACGCGCCCTTGGGCTCGGGGCACCGCACCCCCGGGATCTCGTTCAGCATCCGCACGATCGTGCGCCGGCGACGGTCGAAGGCCACCTTCATCGTGTCCACCGCGGCCAGATCGCCGGTCAGCGCGGTGAGCGCGGCGGCCTGGGCGACGTTGCACACGTTCGAGGTGGCGTGCGACTGGAGGTTCGCGGCAGCCTTGATCACGTCCTTGGGGCCGATGATCCAGCCGACCCGCCAGCCGGTCATCGCGTACGTCTTGGCCACCCCGTTGACGATCAGGCAGCGGTCCGCCAGCTCCGGCACCACCACCGGCATCGACACGAATTCGGTGTCGTCGTAGACCAGGTGCTCGTAGATCTCGTCGGTCAGCACCCACAGCCCGTGCTCGACCGCCCAGCGCCCGATCGCCTCGGTCTGTTCCCGCGAGTACACCGCGCCGGTCGGGTTCGACGGCGAGACGAACACCAGCACCTTGGTGCGCTCGGTGCGCGCCGCCTCCAACTGCTCGACGGACACCAGGTAGTCGGTGCTCTCGTCGGCGACCACGTCCACCGAGACGCCACCCGCGAGCTTGATCGACTCCGGGTAGGTGGTCCAGTACGGCGCGGGCACGAGCACCTCGTCGCCCGGGTCCAGGATGGCCGCGAACGCCTCGTAGATCGCCTGCTTGCCACCGTTGGTGACGAGCACCTGGGCCGGGTCCACCGCCAGGCCCGAGTCGCGCAGCGTCTTGGCGACGATCGCGGCCTTGAGCTCGGGCAGCCCACCGGCCGGCGTGTAGCGGTGGAACCTCGGCTCGCGACAGGCCGCGGCCGCCGCGTCCACGATGTAGTCGGGCGTCGGGAAGTCCGGCTCACCGGCGCCGAAGCCGACCACGGGGCGACCGGCGGCCTTGAGCGCCTTGGCCTTGGCGTCGACCGCGAGTGTCGCGGACTCGGCGATGGCACCGACGCGGGCCGAGATCCGGCGCTTCGACGCGGGCACGGACGGGGAGCTGGAGGTGGGAGCCGTCATGCCGGCCATGGTCGCATTCCACCTCGGCGCGGGCATGTCGAAATTCCGCGCCGAACCGCCGACCCGCGCGGCATGGGTTCGACCTGACGCACTCGACCCCGTACACTCGACGCTTGGCGGTCCCAACATGCATGCTGCCGCGCCCGAAAATGTTGTGTTCTCGGGTCGGCGACTCCGCTAGGTTGATGACCGCGTGAAGGGCACTAGCTCAATTGGCAGAGCACCGGTCTCCAAAACCGGGGGTTGGGGGTTCAAGTCCCTCGTGCCCTGCGATGTGCGACTGCGGTCGATCCTCGGGTCGATCGTGACTCGTACGCAGTCAGCGCAAACTGTCGGCGCCGACAACCCCGTCGGTGATCCACGGTCGGACCGGATCAGGTGAGGACGAGTTGACGGAGGCCCACGGCTCCACGGCTACGCCTGAGCACAGCAGCTCTGATGGCCGCGGCTCCGACGACGAGCCCCCCGGCGGTCGCCGGGCGAATCGCCCGAAGGGTTCTTCGGGCAAGCCGGAGCAGAAAAAGAAGAACCTGTTCGCGCGGGCGGCTCTTTTCTACCGGCAAATCATCGCCGAGCTGCGCAAGGTCGTTTGGCCGACCCGCAACGAGCTGAGCACGTACACCACGGTGGTCATCGTGTTCTGTCTGATGATCATCGGAATCGTCTACGGACTCGACCTCGGCTTCGCGAAGGCCGCGCTCGCCATCTTCGGCTGAGCCCCATCCTTTCGTAGCGCGCCTGCAACGACCGTTCGACCCCCAGCCAGGAAGAAGCACCCAACGTGTCTGACCCGAACCTGTCCGCCGACAACTCCGCCGACGAGACGGTGGCCCTGTCGGAGCAGGCGGAGGCCGCAGCTCTCGAGGACAAAGCCCTCGAGGACGCGGCCGAGGCCCCGGCCGTCTCCACCGATGACGAAGTGGAAGACACCGAGGCCACCGAGGACGACGCCGAGGACGCGGACGCCGCCGAGGACGACGACGCCGAGGCCGGCGACGACGCCGAGCTTGGGGACGCCCCCGAGAGCGACCCGGCCGAGGACTTCAAGGACGCGCTCCGTCGCGCCCCGGGCGAGTGGTACGTCATCCACTCGTACGCGGGCTACGAGAACCGCGTGAAGGCCAACCTCGAGTCCCGCACCACCTCGCTCAACATGGAGGACTACATCTTCCAGGTCGAGGTGCCGCAGGAAGAGGTCGTCGAGATCAAGAACGGCCAGCGCAAGACCGTCAAGCGCAACAAGTTCCCCGGCTACGTGCTGGTCCGGATGGACCTGACGAACGAGTCGTGGGGCGCCGTCCGGAACACCCCCGGGGTCACCGGCTTCGTCGGCAACGCGCACGAGCCCTTCCCGCTCACCCTCGACGAGGTCGTCAAGATCCTCGCCCCCGAGGAGGAGAAGGCGACCGGCGGCAGCGGCGCCAAGAGCACGACCGAGGTCAAGGTGCTCGACTTCGAGGTCGGCGACTCGGTCACCGTCATCGACGGCCCCTTCGCGACGCTGCAGGCGACGATCAACGAGATCAACGCCGACTCGCAGAAGGTCAAGGGCCTGGTGGAGATCTTCGGGCGCGAGACGCCGGTCGAGCTCTCGTTCAACCAGATCCAGAAGAACTGATACTTCCCCCAGGTGGGACCCCGTTTCGTCGGGGTCGCATCCGGGTGGTGGACAAGGCGCCCTCGCAACGGTGGTTATCGTTGAGTGGGCGCCGCACCGCGTGGCGGGCCCGAACACGTCCGCGCTCCGCGTGGTGATCGGGACGTACATCTCGTCGAAGGACCCGGAAAAAATGCCTCCCAAGAAGAAGAAGCTGTCAGCGATCATCAAGCTGCAGATCAAGGCCGGCGCAGCCACGCCGGCCCCGCCGGTCGGTCCCGCTCTGGGCCAGCACGGCGTCAACATCATGGAGTTCTGCAAGGCGTACAACGCGGCGACCGAGTCGCAGCGTGGCGACATCGTTCCGGTGGAGATCTCGGTCTACGAAGACCGTTCCTTCACCTTCGTGACGAAGACGCCGCCGGCCGCGCGACTGATCCTCAAGGCCGCCGGTGTCGAGAAGGGCTCGGGCGAGCCCCACAAGACCAAGGTCGCCAAGGTCACCCGCGAGCAGATCCGCGGCATCGCGCAGACCAAGATGGCCGACCTGAACGCCAACGACATCGACGCCGCGGAGAAGATCATCTCCGGCACCGCGCGTTCGATGGGCATCACGGTCGAGGGCTGATCGAGCCCCGCAGTCCGGCAGTACCAGAACCGACGCGAGGACGTGCGCGTAAGCACACGACCTCGCGGAGTGGAAGGGTCCGCGCGACCCGCTCCCACCACAACTCCTTTCGGAATTCCAGGAGCTTTCAGTGAAGCGCAGCAAGTCCTACCGCGAGGCCGACACCAAGATCGACCACGAGCGGCTCTACTCGCCGCTCGAGGCCGTTCGACTGGCCAAGGAGACCTCGCCCACCAAGTTCGCCGGCACCGTCGAGGTGGCCATGCGCCTGGGTGTCGACCCGCGCAAGGCCGACCAGATGGTCCGCAGCACCGTCATCCTCCCGCACGGCACCGGCAAGACCGCCCGGGTCCTGGTCTTCGCGACCGGTGACCGTGCCGAGGCTGCCAAGGCTGCCGGCGCCGACATCGTCGGTTCCGACGAGCTCATCGACGAGGTCGCCAAGGGTCGGCTCGACTTCGACGCCGTCGTCGCCACCCCGGACCTGATGGGCAAGGTCGGCCGACTGGGCCGCGTGCTCGGCCCGCGTGGCCTCATGCCCAACCCGAAGACCGGCACGGTCACGCCCGACGTGGCGAAGGCCGTGAACGAGATCAAGGGCGGCAAGATCGAGTTCCGCGTCGACAAGCACTCGAACCTGCACTTCATCATCGGCAAGACGACGTTCGACGACACCCAGCTCGTCGAGAACTACGCCGCCGCCCTCGAAGAGGTGCTCCGCGCGAAGCCGTCGGCCGCCAAGGGTCGCTACATCAGGAAGGTCGGCGTTTCGACCACGATGGGCCCCGGCATCCAGGTCGACCCGAACCGCACCCGCAACCTCCTGACGGAGGAAGAGGCGGTCTGATCCGCCCCGCACGCGAACGAGGCCCGGCACTCCACACGGTGTGCCGGGCCTCGGCACGTCCGGACGCCCGCCACGTCAGGGCGAAGGGGAGGGAGAAACCTCCTGACGTCCGGTACCGCCGTCGGTAGGGTCGCCACGATCGCCGATCGACGCCATGCCACGGGGAGAGCGCCATGCGTACGCGACCACACCGGATCCACCTCACCGCCGCCATGACCGCGGCCCTGCTCGCACTCGGCGGACTGACCGCGTGCGGCGGGGACGGCAAAAGCACGCCGAAGAAGGGCGGAGGAGGGGCCAAGAGTGCCGCGGGCGCCTTCCTGGACGACGTGGAAAAGGCCACCGCCGAGAAGCAGTCGGTGCAGTTCTCCGGCACCACCTCGATCCCCGGCGCCTCGGGCGGGCAGTCCCCGAACCCGCAGCCTCCCGGAAGCGCGGGGATGCCCGGCGGCGGAAAATTCGAGGGCCGGATGTCGTGGGCGGGCGGCACCAACCTCAGCGAGATCACCATGGGCGAGTTGAAGAGCGTCATGACCAAGGACGCCGCCTACATCAACATGAAGACGCCCATGATGGCCGGCAAGACCTGGATGAAGACGAGCACCGCGGGGATGGCCGGCCGCGACGCCATGGGCAAGCTCCTCGCCGACGTGGTCGCGAGCGGCAACCCGGCCAAGAGCCTGGCGCTGCTGCTCCAGGCGGGCGACCTCAAGGAGATCGGCACCGAGGACCGCGCGGGCGTGCGCACCCGACACTTCGCCGGCACCGTCGAATTCGGCAAGCTGATCGCGGACATCGACGCCAACCTCACCGAGGCGGACATCGAGACCCTGCGGCAGCAGCAGGCGGCGCTGGGCGTGACGACCGAGAAGATCGACGTGTGGATCGGCCCGGACAAGCTGATCACCCACGTGGAGAACCACACCCAGAGCGACCAGGGGCCGATGGTCTTCGCGGGCGACTACACGAACTGGGGCGCGAAGTTCGACATCGCGCCGCCGCCCGCCGACCAGGTCTTCGACATGGGCGACCTCACCAAGGGCCTGCCGAACCTGCCGGGCATGCCGTCGATGCCCGGAATGCCGTCGCTGCCCGCCCGTCGATAACCGATTTGCTCCGAACGAGTGCCGTCGCGTACCTTGGCACCAAGCCAAAGACCGTCGGTCGTTGTCGTCGTGCCGCAAGGCAGGGTCGGCAAACGAAGGTTCCGCATCGCGGACGACCTGCGCAGGTGTGAACGTGAGTCGTTGCCCCGAAGCACACGGATTCCGTGTGATTCGAGGATGTACGCCCCGTGCGCCTGCGCCGGGGCGTTTTTCGTGTGTGGACCCCTTCCGCCCTGCGGACCGGCGTATTCATCCGGCACACGGTCGACCGCCACGGTCGATCGGCAATCGCATCGCGGAAGGAGGCCAGCCCTATGGCGAGGCCCGACAAGGCGGCCGCGGTCGCCGAGCTCACGGAGCAGTTCCGTGACTCGAACGCCGCAGTGCTGACCGAGTACCGCGGGCTCACCGTCGCGCAGCTCAAGGAGCTGCGTCGTTCGCTCGGTGAGAACGCGCAGTACGCCGTGGTGAAGAACACGCTGACCAAGATCGCCGCCAACGAGGCGGGCATCGATCAGCTGGACGACCTCCTCGAGGGCCCGTCCGCGATCGCGTTCGTCACGGGTGACCCCGTGGAGGCCGCGAAGAGCCTGCGTGACTTCGCCAAGGCGAACCCCCTTCTCGTCATCAAGGGCGGCGTCCTTGAGGGCAAGGCGCTCAGCGCCGACGAGATCAAGAAGCTCGCGGACCTCGAGTCCCGCGAGGTGCTGCTCTCCAAGCTGGCGGGCGCCATGAAGGGAACCATGGCCAAGGCCGCGGCGACCTTCCAGGCTCCGCTCACGGAGTTCGTCCGCACTGCGGACGCGCTTCGCGCGAAGGTCGAGCAGGGCGGTGCCGGCGAGCCGGCTCCCGCCGCCGAGGCCGAGACCGCCGAGTAGTTCCGGCAGTCGCGACCTTGGTCGCCGGGGGCAGCGCCCCCGCCATCCCACACCACCCGGCACCAGCCGAATTGATCAGGAAGGACCGCCGATCATGGCGAAGCTCAGCAACGACGAGCTGCTTGCGTCGTTCAAGGAAATGACCCTCATCGAGCTCTCGGACTTCGTGAAGCTCTTCGAGGAGACCTTCGACGTCAAGGCTGCCGCCCCGGCCGCCGTCGCCGTCCCCGGTGGCCCCGTCGCCGTTGAGGCCGAGGCCGAGCAGGACGAGTTCGACGTCATCCTCACGGGTGCCGGCGACAAGAAGATCCAGGTCATCAAGGAGGTGCGCGCGCTCACGAGCCTCGGTCTGAAGGAGGCCAAGGACCTCGTGGACTCCGCCCCCAAGGCGCTCCTGGAGAAGGTCTCGAAGGAGGCCGCCGAGAAGGCGAAGGCTGCCCTCGAAGGCGCCGGCGCCTCGGTCGAGGTCAAGTAATTCGACGCCGCCCACCGGGTGGCATCACCGAAGGCGATCGTCCGCCAGGGCGGTCGCCTTCGGGCTTTTCCGGAGCGGATCCCGGACCGTCCGACGGTGCCGGGCGACCCTCGCGACGAGCCGTACAGAGCCGGACATAGCTCTCTCGGCCTCGCTCGAAAGGGTGATACTCCCAACACTCTCAGCGCCCGCCGGACCCGCTCGCACCAGGCCGGTCGCACCTCGTCGAGGGCGCGCGCGAGGGCGCGCGGGTCGCCCTTCGAGCGCCGGATCCGGTCAGTGTCGGACCGGCGGTCTACCGTGTTTTGCAGGCTTCCCGAGGTTCCTTGCGAACCCGGTCGGCCGATGTGACGCGAGTCTCGTCGCAGGCCGCGGGATCGGGACCTCCGTCCGGTTTTCTCGGGGCGCGGAAGGGTTCCGTCGGCTCTGAGGGGGAAAGCAACCCCTTGACGAACGGATCGGGGCGCGCAATTCTTCGGACGCACCCCTGAAGCACGGTTGCCGGATGGTTTCTGAATCCGGGTGGTGGACCGGCCCTTCATAGGGGCTGGACAGCGGTGTGCCTTGTGGCTACACTGACCCTTTGCGCTGCCTATTGACTTCTCCCGGTGTATGAACCCGGGCCGTCCAGTATGCGCATAGTGAGTCCGAGCCCTCGGAAGGACCCCTCTTGGCCGCCTCGCGCACCGCCTCCGCTACCAACCCCGGCGCCGCCACTGCCCCGCTCCGCATCTCCTTCGCCAAGATCAGGGAACCCCTGGAGGTTCCGAACCTTCTCGCGTTGCAGACCGAGAGCTTCGACTGGCTGCTCGGCAACAGTGCGTGGAAGGCACGGGTCGAGGCCGCCCTCGCGGGCGGACAGGATGTGCCCACCAAGTCCGGCCTCGAAGAGATCTTCGAAGAGATCTCTCCGATCGAGGACTTCTCCGGTTCGATGTCCCTGACGTTCCGGGACCACCGCTTCGAGCCTCCGAAGAACTCCATCGAGGAGTGCAAGGAGCGCGACTTCACGTACTCGGCGCCGCTGTTCGTCACGGCCGAGTTCACCAACAACGAGACCGGCGAGATCAAGAGCCAGACGGTCTTCATGGGCGACTTCCCGCTCATGACGAACAAGGGCACCTTCATCATCAACGGCACCGAGCGTGTCGTGGTGTCCCAGCTGGTTCGTTCCCCGGGTGTGTACTTCGACAGCCAGGTCGACAAGACGTCCGACAAGGACATCTTCAGCGCGAAGGTGATCCCCTCGCGTGGCGCCTGGCTGGAGCTGGAGATCGACAAGCGCGACACCGTCGGTGTCCGCATCGACCGCAAGCGCAAGCAGAGCGTCACCGTGCTGCTGAAGGCGCTCGGCTGGACCGACTCCCAGATCCTCGAGGAGTTCGGCCAGTACGAGTCGATGCGGCAGACCCTGGAGAAGGACCACACCCAGGGCCAGGACGACGCGCTGCTGGACATCTACCGCAAGCTGCGTCCGGGGGAGCCGCCGACCCGCGAGGCCGCGCAGACCCTGCTCGAGAACCTCTACTTCAACCCGAAGCGCTACGACCTCGCCAAGGTCGGCCGCTACAAGGTGAACAAGAAGCTCGGGGTCGAGCAGGCGCTGGACGCCGGCGTGATGACCGTCGAGGACGTCATCGCCACCATCAAGTACCTGGTCAAGCTGCACGCCGGCGAGACCGACATGGAAGGCGCCTCCGGCCAGGAGATCGTGGTCGAGGTCGACGACATCGACCACTTCGGCAACCGTCGTCTGCGCAACGTGGGCGAGCTCATCCAGAACCAGGTCCGCACCGGCCTGGCCCGGATGGAGCGCGTCGTCCGCGAGCGGATGACCACCCAGGACGTCGAGGCGATCACGCCGCAGACCCTGATCAACATCCGGCCGGTCGTCGCCTCCATCAAGGAGTTCTTCGGCACCAGCCAGCTGTCCCAGTTCATGGACCAGACGAACCCGCTGTCGGGCCTGACCCACAAGCGTCGTCTGTCCGCGCTGGGCCCCGGCGGTCTCTCCCGTGAGCGGGCCGGCTTCGAGGTCCGTGACGTGCACCCGTCGCACTACGGCCGGATGTGCCCGATCGAGACCCCCGAAGGCCCGAACATCGGTCTGATCGGCTCGCTCGCGTCCTACGGTCGGGTCAACGCGTTCGGTTTCGTGGAGACCCCGTACCGCAAGGTGATCGAAGGCCGGGTCACCGACGGCATCGACTACCTGACGGCCGACGAGGAAGACCGCTTCGTCATCGCCCAGGCGAACGCGCCGCTGAACGAGGACGACTCGTTTGCCGAGGCCCGTGTGCTCGTGCGTCGCCGCGGCGGCGAGATCGACTACATCCCCGGCGACGAAGTCGACTACATGGACGTCTCGCCGCGCCAGATGGTGTCGGTCGCGACTGCGATGATCCCGTTCCTCGAGCACGACGACGCGAACCGCGCGCTCATGGGCTCGAACATGATGCGCCAGGCCGTGCCGCTGCTGAAGGCGGAGTCCCCCCTGGTGGGCACCGGCATGGAGTACCGCGCCGCGGTCGACGCCGCCGACGTGATCACCGCCGAGAAGCCGGGCGTGGTCCAGGACGTCTCGGCCGACTACATCACCGTGATGAACGACGACGCGACGTACACCACGTACCGCGTGCAGAAGTTCATGCGCTCGAACCAGGGCACGTCCTTCAACCAGAAGGTCGTCGTCGACGAGGGCGCGCGGGTCGAGGCCGGCCAGGTGCTGGCCGACGGTCCGTGCACCGAAGAGGGCGAGATGGCCCTCGGCAAGAACCTCCTCGTGGCGTTCATGCCGTGGGAGGGTCACAACTACGAAGACGCGATCATCCTGTCGCAGCGTCTGGTGCAGGACGACGTCCTCTCCTCGATTCACATCGAGGAGCACGAGGTCGACGCCCGTGACACCAAGCTCGGCCCGGAGGAGATCACCCGGGACATCCCGAACGTCTCCGAAGAGGTCCTCGCGGACCTGGACGAGCGCGGCATCATCCGGATCGGCGCCGACGTCGTGCCCGGCGACATCCTGGTCGGCAAGGTCACGCCCAAGGGCGAGACCGAGCTGACTCCGGAGGAGCGCCTGCTCCGCGCGATCTTCGGCGAGAAGGCGCGCGAGGTGCGCGACACCTCGCTGAAGGTGCCGCACGGCGAGTCGGGCAAGGTCATCGGCGTCCGCGTCTTCGACCGCGAGGCCGGCGACGAGCTGCCGCCGGGCGTGAACCAGCTGGTCCGCGTCTACGTCGCGCAGAAGCGCAAGATCACCGACGGTGACAAGCTCGCCGGTCGCCACGGCAACAAGGGCGTCATCTCGAAGATCCTGCCGGTCGAGGACATGCCGTTCCTGGAGGACGGCACCCCGGTCGACATCATCCTCAACCCGCTCGGTGTCCCGTCCCGAATGAACCCGGGTCAGGTCCTGGAGACGCACCTCGGCTGGATCGCCAAGACCGGCTGGAGCGTCGAGGGCGACGACGAGGACTGGAAGGGTCGCCTCCGGGCGATCGCGGCCGACCAGGGTGCCCCCGGCACCAACGTCGCCACCCCGGTCTTCGACGGTGCGCGCGAGGAGGAGATCACCGGTCTCCTCGACTCGACCAACAAGACCCGTGACGGCGTCCGTCTGATCGACGGCACCGGCAAGGCGAAGATGTACGACGGCCGCTCCGGCGAGCCGTTCCCGCACCCGGTATCGGTCGGGTACATGTACATCCTCAAGCTGCACCACCTGGTCGACGACAAGCTGCACGCCCGGTCGACCGGTCCCTACTCGATGATCACCCAGCAGCCGCTGGGTGGTAAGGCCCAGTTCGGTGGCCAGCGATTCGGTGAGATGGAGGTGTGGGCACTCGAGGCATACGGTGCCGCCTACGCGCTCCAGGAACTGCTGACCATCAAGTCCGACGACGTCCTCGGCCGCGTGAAGGTGTACGAGGCGATCGTCAAGGGCGAGAACATCCCGGAGCCGGGCATCCCCGAGTCCTTCAAGGTGCTCATCAAGGAGATGCAGTCGCTCTGCCTCAACGTGGAGGTCCTCTCCAGCGACGGTATGTCGATCGAGATGCGCGACACCGACGAGGACGTCTTCCGCGCTGCGGAGGAGCTTGGTATCGACCTGTCGCGGCGTGAGCCGAGCAGCGTCGAAGAGGTCTGAGGCTCCCTCCCGGGTCCGGCCGTCAGGCCGGCCCCGGGATTTCGACCCCAGTCCTGATGAAGACACACACTGGTGAGCACGGCACAGCCCCCGCCGTGACCGCCGGGACCAAACCCCGAAAGAGGGATTGACGAAACAGTGCTCGACGTCAACTTCTTCGACGAGCTGCGTATCGGCCTCGCTACCGCAGACGACATCCGCCAGTGGTCGCACGGTGAAGTCAAGAAGCCCGAGACCATCAACTACCGCACCCTGAAGCCGGAAAAGGACGGGCTCTTCTGCGAGAAGATCTTCGGTCCGACCCGGGACTGGGAGTGCTACTGCGGCAAGTACAAGCGCGTCCGCTTCAAGGGCATCATTTGTGAGCGCTGCGGCGTCGAGGTCACTCGCGCCAAGGTGCGTCGTGAGCGCATGGGCCACATCGAGCTCGCCGCGCCGGTCACGCACATCTGGTACTTCAAGGGCGTGCCCAGCCGCCTCGGCTACCTGCTCGACCTCGCCCCGAAGGACCTCGAGAAGGTCATCTACTTCGCGGCGTACATGATCACGTACGTCGACGACGAGCGTCGCCAGCGCGACCTGCCGTCCCTCGACGCCAAGATCTCGGTCGAGCGTCAGCAGATCGAGCAGCGTCGTGACGCCAGCGTCGAAGAGCGCCAGAAGAAGCTCGAGACCGACCTCGCCGAGCTGGAGGCCGAGGGCGCCAAGTCCGACGTCCGCCGCAAGGTGCGCGAGGGTGCCGAGCGCGAGATGAAGCAGCTGCGCGACCGCAATCAGCGCGAGCTCGACCGTCTCGACGATGTCTGGACCCGGTTCAAGAACCTCAAGGTCCAGGACCTCGAAGGCGACGAGATCCTCTTCCGTGAGATGCGTGACCGCTTCGGCACGTACTTCATGGGCGGCATGGGCGCGCAGGCGCTCCAGCGTCGACTGGAGTCGTTCGACCTCGACGCCGAGGCCGAGAAGCTGCGCGAGATCATTCGCACCGGCAAGGGCCAGAAGAAGACCCGGGCGCTCAAGCGCCTCAAGGTCGTCTCCGCGTTCCAGCAGACCCGGAACAGCCCCAACGGCATGGTCCTGGACTGCGTCCCGGTGATCCCGCCGGACCTGCGTCCGATGGTGCAGCTGGACGGTGGCCGCTTCGCGACCTCCGACCTGAACGACCTGTACCGCCGCGTGATCAACCGCAACAACCGGTTGAAGCGTCTGCTCGACCTCGGTGCCCCCGAGATCATCGTGAACAACGAGAAGCGGATGCTCCAGGAGGCCGTCGACGCGCTGTTCGACAACGGCCGCCGCGGTCGTCCGGTGACCGGCCCGGGCAACCGGCCGCTCAAGTCGCTGTCCGACATGCTCAAGGGCAAGCAGGGTCGTTTCCGCCAGAACCTGCTCGGCAAGCGTGTGGACTACTCCGCGCGTTCGGTCATCGTCGTCGGCCCGCAGCTCAAGCTGCACCAGTGCGGTCTGCCGAAGGCCATGGCGCTCGAGCTGTTCAAGCCGTTCGTGATGAAGCGCCTGGTGGACCTCAACCACGCGCAGAACATCAAGTCGGCCAAGCGCATGGTCGAGCGCGCCCGCCCCGTGGTGTGGGACGTGCTCGAAGAGGTCATCGCCGAGCACCCGGTGCTGCTCAACCGCGCACCGACGCTGCACCGTCTGGGCATCCAGGCGTTCGAGCCGCAGCTCGTCGAGGGCAAGGCCATCCAGATTCACCCGCTCGTGTGCACCGCGTTCAACGCGGACTTCGACGGTGACCAGATGGCCGTTCACCTGCCGCTCTCCGCGGAGGCGCAGGCCGAGGCCCGCATCCTCATGCTGTCGAGCAACAACATCCTGAAGCCGGCCGACGGTCGTCCCGTCACCATGCCGACCCAGGACATGGTGCTCGGGTTGTTCTTCCTGACCTCCGAGCGGGAGAACACCAAGGGCGACGGGCGCGTCTTCGCGTCCACGGCCGAGGCGATCATGGCGTTCGACGCCCGTGAGCTCGACTTGCAGGCGAAGATCGAACTCCGGCTGCCGGCCGGCATGGTCCCCTCGCGCGGCTGGGTCGCGCCGGAGGGCTGGGAGCCCGGTTCGCCGCTGCGCGTGCGCACCTCGCTCGGTCGCGCGCTGTTCAACGAGCTCCTGCCGGCGGACTACCCGTTCGTCGACGAGGAGATCGGCAAGAAGACGCTGTCGATCATCGTGAACGACCTGGCGGAGCGGTACCCGAAGGTGGTCGTGGCGGCAACGCTGGACAACCTGAAGGAGGCCGGCTTCCACTGGGCCACCCGTTCCGGTGTCACCGTCTCGATCTCCGACGTCGTCGTACCGCCGGCGAAGAAGGAGATCCTGGAGCGCTTCGAGGCCCAGGCCGAGAAGGTCCAGAAGCAGTACGAGCGCGGCCTGATCACCAAGGACGAGCGTCAGCAGGAGCAGATTCAGATCTGGACCAAGGCGACCAACGAGGTTGCCGAGGCGATGAACCTGAACTTCCCCAAGACGAACCCCATCTTCATGATGGTCGACTCGGGTGCTCGCGGAAACATGATGCAGATGCGTCAGATCGCGGGTATGCGTGGTCTGGTGTCGAACGCCAAGAACGAGACGATTCCCCGTCCCATCAAGGCGTCCTTCCGTGAGGGTCTGTCCGTCCTCGAGTACTTCATCTCGACGCACGGTGCCCGTAAGGGTCTGGCCGACACCGCGTTGCGTACCGCCGACTCGGGTTACCTGACCCGTCGTCTGGTGGACGTCTCGCAGGACGTGATCGTGCGCGAGGAGGACTGCGGCACCGACCGCGGTCTGGTCCTGTCGATCGCCACCCGCGGCGCGGACGGCGTGCTCCGCAAGGACGACGACGTCGAGACCAGCGTGTACGCCCGCAACCTGGCCGAGGACGTCGTCGTCGACGGCAAGGTGCTGGCCCCGGCCAACGCCGACCTCGGCGACGTGATCATCAACCACCTCGTCGCCGAAGGCGTCGAGTCGGTGAAGACGCGTTCGGTGCTGACCTGCGAGTCCAAGGTCGGTACGTGCGCCATGTGCTACGGCCGCTCGTTGGCGACCGGCAAGCTCGTGGACATCGGCGAGGCGGTCGGCATCATCGCCGCCCAGTCGATCGGTGAGCCCGGTACCCAGCTGACGATGCGTACCTTCCACACCGGTGGTGTGGCGGGTGACGACATCACGCAGGGTCTGCCGCGTGTCGTCGAGCTCTTCGAGGCGCGCACCCCCAAGGGTGTCGCCCCGATCAGCGAGGCGGCCGGTCGGGTGCGCATCGAGGACACCGAGAAGACCCGCAAGGTCGTGGTGGTCCCGGACGACGGTTCCGAGGAACTGGCGTACGCGGTCAGCAAGCGCTCGCGCCTGCTGGTCGACGAGGGCGACCACGTCGACGTCGGTCAGAAGATGCTCGTCGGCGCGGTCAACCCGCACGACGTGCTGCGCATCCTCGGCCAGCGCGCGGTGCAGATCCACCTCGTGGCGGAGGTCCAGCAGGTCTACCGCTCGCAGGGTGTGTCGATCCACGACAAGCACATCGAGATCATCATTCGGCAGATGCTCCGCCGCGTGACGATCATCGAGTCGGGCGACGCCGAGCTGCTTCCGGGCGAGCTCGTCGAGCGCGGCCGGTTCGAGACCGAGAACCGTCGGGTGATGTCGGAGAGCGGGCACCCGGCCTCGGGTCGTCCGCAGCTCATGGGCATCACGAAGGCGTCGCTGGCCACCGAGTCGTGGCTGTCGGCGGCCTCCTTCCAGGAGACGACCCGAGTGCTGACCGACGCGGCGATCCACGCCAAGTCGGACCCGCTGCTGGGCCTGAAGGAGAACGTGATCCTCGGCAAGCTCATCCCGGCCGGTACGGGCATGCCCCGCTACCGCAACATCCGGGTCGAGCCCACCGAAGAGGCCAAGGCCGCGATGTACTCGATGTCCGGGTACGACGAGGCGGACTACTCCGCGTTCGGTTCGGGCTCCGGCCAGGCCGTCCCGCTGGAGGAGTACGACTTCGGCGGCTACCAGGGCTGATCAGCCCATCGCCGGGCCGATTCACCGGTAGCGGAGACAGGGCCGCCATCCTTCGGGGTGGCGGCCCTGTCACATGTCCGTATCTCTGTGTACGAAGACCTCTCCACCGCACCCCGATCGGTGCGACGATGCCGGCAACGCCGTCCCACTCCGGGAGAACCCCATGAGCACCCCTGGCGGGTCCGAGTACGGTCCCTACCAAGAGCAGCCCCACGGCGACGCGCAGAGCCCCTACGGCGAGCCGTACCCGCCCTACGGCTACGGCTACGGACCGGGGGAGCCGCCCACCCCGTACGGCTACGGCCAGGCGCCGCAGTACGGGCAGCAGCCGCCGTACGGATACGGCTACCACCAGTACCCCGGCTACGGTGGCTACCTGCCCCAGCCGGGCACCAACGGCCTGGCCATCGCGTCGATGATCCTGGGGATCGTCTGGCTGTACTGGCTGGGCAGCCTGCTCGCGGTGATCTTCGGGCACATAGCGTTGGCCCAGACCGCCCGCACGGGTCAGCAGGGCCGGGGCATGGCGATCGCCGGCGTGGTGCTGGGCTGGGTCGGCATGGCCTTGCTGGCGCTGACCATCGTGGTGGTCGTGCTGGACTCGAACCACCACGGCTATTCGGAGCGGCTGAACCTGTTCGGCACGCTGCGCGGGGTGTGGTGAGTCACGTTCGTCCCGCGGGGCGGGAGCAGGGCGCGCGCTCGTTCGCCTCCGGCCGCGATGCCGGGTACGGTGGGGCTCGGAGGGTGATGTACCGCCCTGAACGATTCGGTGCTCCACGAAGGTGAGAGCGCCGAATTCGATGTCGCGGTGGGGGTCTTTCTTTTCGCTTTGACCTCTGCTGCTGTGGTAGGTAGTCTCTCTCCTTGTGCCTGGGGTGTCCCCGGGCTCTTGTGCCTGCGCTCACCGCAATCCCCACGGGATGCGTGCGTGAGAGGGCGCGAGAGACCGACCCACAGCCTCCTAAGCAAGCACACTCCCAAGACCGGGCGACACGCCCGACCGCGGGGGTCGGACTTGCGGTTGGCTCCGGCGTCGACCGGGATGCAGGCCGATTCAGACATTGCAGTCGCTTCAAAAAGACCGCTCGGCACGAAGAAGACGGAGACGCGGTGCCCACGATCCAGCAGCTGGTCCGAAAGGGCCGCCAGGACAAGGTCGACAAGGCCAAGACTCCGGCGCTCAAGGGGAGCCCGCAGCGTCGCGGCGTGTGCACCCGTGTTTACACGACGACGCCGAAGAAGCCGAACTCTGCGCTTCGCAAGGTCGCACGTGTGCGCCTCACGAGTGGCATCGAAGTGACGGCCTATATCCCCGGTGAGGGTCACAACCTCCAGGAGCACTCGATTGTGCTCGTTCGCGGTGGTCGTGTGAAGGACCTCCCGGGTGTCCGCTACAAGATCATTCGTGGTTCGCTCGACACCCAGGGTGTCAAGAACCGCAAGCAGGCGCGCAGCCGCTACGGCGCGAAGAAGGAGAAGAGCTAATGCCGCGTAAGGGTCCTGCCCCCAAGCGACCGGTCATCATCGACCCGGTTTACAACTCGCCGCTGGTCACCTCGCTGGTGAACAAGGTCCTTTCGCACGGCAAGCGCTCCGTCGCAGAGAAGATCGTCTACGGCGCTCTCGAGGGCTGCCGCGAGAAGACCGGTACCGACCCGGTCATCACGCTCAAGCGCGCGCTCGAGAACGTGAAGCCGACCCTTGAGGTCCGCAGCCGCCGTGTCGGTGGCGCGACCTACCAGGTGCCGGTCGAGGTCCGTCCGGGCCGCTCCACGACCCTCGCTCTCCGCTGGCTCGTCGGCTACTCCCGCGCCCGTCGCGAGAAGACGATGACCGAGCGTCTGATGAACGAGCTCCTGGACGCGAGCAACGGTCTGGGTGCCGCGGTCAAGCGCCGCGAGGACACCCACAAGATGGCCGAGTCCAACAAGGCCTTCGCGCACTACCGCTGGTAGTTCCACCCGCAACGACGAGAAGCCGAGAGAAGACAAGCCACGATGGCTACCACTGCTCTTGATCTGGCCAAGGTCCGAAACATCGGCATCATGGCCCACATCGACGCGGGCAAGACCACCACCACCGAGCGGATCCTGTTCTACACCGGGGTCAACTACAAGATCGGTGAGGTTCATGAGGGCGCTGCCACCATGGACTGGATGGAACAGGAGCAGGAGCGCGGCATCACCATCACGTCTGCCGCGACGACCTGTCACTGGACGCTCGACGACGTCGATCACACGATCAACATCATCGACACCCCGGGCCACGTCGACTTCACCGTAGAGGTGGAGCGTTCGCTGCGCGTGCTCGACGGCGCCGTCACCGTCTTCGACGGTGTCGCCGGCGTGGAGCCGCAGTCCGAGACCGTTTGGCGTCAGGCCGACCGGTACGGCGTGCCGCGCATCTGCTTCGTGAACAAGCTCGACCGCACCGGCGCCGAGTTCCACCGCTGTGTCGACATGATCGACGAGCGGCTGGGCGCGGTTCCGCTGGTCATGCAGCTGCCGATCGGCACCGAGATGGACTTCCAGGGCGTTGTCGACCTGGTCGCCATGAAGGCGCTGGTCTGGTCGGCCGAGGCGGCCAAGGGCGAGATGTACGACGTCGTCGACATCCCGGCCACGCACACCGAGGCCGCCGCCGAGTACCGCGGCAAGCTGCTCGAGACGATCGCCGAGTACGACGAAGAGATGATGGAGCTGTACCTGGAGGGCGAAGAGCCCACCACGGAGCAGCTGATGGCCGCGATCCGTCGCGCCACCATCGCCTCGACCAAGGGTGACAACAAGGGCCAGCCGACGTTCACTCCGGTGTTCTGCGGTACCGCGTTCAAGAACAAGGGTGTTCAGCCCCTGCTCGACGCGGTCGTCCGTTACCTGCCGTCGCCGCTCGACATCGAGGGCATCCAGGGTCACGCGGTCAGCAAGGAGGAAGAGGTCATCGTTCGCCAGCCGAGCGATGACGAGCCCTTCGCGGGCCTCGCCTTCAAGATCATGCGTGACCCGCACCTGGGCAAGCTGACCTTCGTCCGGGTCTACTCGGGCGTCCTGGAAGCCGGCAGCTCCGTGCTGAACTCGGTGAAGGGCCGCAAGGAGCGGATCGGCAAGATCTACCGGATGCACGCGAACAAGCGTGAGGAGATCCCGTCGGTCGGCGCGGGCGACATCATCGCGGTGATGGGTCTCAAGGACACCACCACCGGTGAGACGCTCTGCGACCCGGCGAACCCGGTGATCCTGGAGTCGATGACGTTCCCGGCCCCGGTCATCGAGGTCGCGATCGAGCCGAAGTCCAAGGGCGACCAGGAGAAGCTGGGTGTCGCCATCCAGTCCCTCGCCGCCGAGGACCCCTCGTTCCAGGTGCACTCCGACGAGGAGACCGGCCAGACGATCATCGGCGGCATGGGCGAGCTGCACCTCGAGGTGCTGGTCGACCGGATGCGACGCGAGTTCCGCGTCGAAGCCAATGTCGGCAAGCCGCAGGTGGCCTACCGCGAGACGATCCGCAAGGTCGTCGAGCGCGTGGACTACACGCACAAGAAGCAGACCGGTGGTACCGGTCAGTTCGCCAAGGTGCAGATCGCGCTCGAGCCGCTCGAGGGTGACGCGTACGAGTTCGTCAACAAGGTCACCGGTGGCCGTATCCCCAGGGAGTACATCCCCTCGGTGGACGCGGGTGCGCAGGAGGCCATGCAGTACGGCGTTCTCGCCGGCTACCCGATGGTCGGCGTGCGTCTGACGCTGATCGACGGTGGCTACCATGAGGTCGACTCGTCCGAACTCGCGTTCAAGATCGCCGGTTCGCAGGCGTTCAAGGAAGCGGCTCGGCAGGCCAGTCCGGCTCTTCTCGAGCCGATGATGGCCGTCGAGGTCACCACGCCCGAGGACTACATGGGCGACGTGATCGGCGACCTCAACTCGCGTCGCGGCCAGATCCAGGCCATGGACGAGCGCTTTGGTGCGCGCGTCGTCAAGGCTTTGGTCCCGCTGTCGGAGATGTTCGGCTATGTCGGCGACCTCCGCAGCAAGACCTCGGGTCGCGCGAGCTACTCCATGCAGTTCGACTCCTACGCCGAGGTTCCGAGGAACGTCGCCGAGGAGATCATCGCCAAGTCGCGCGGCGAGTAATCACCGCAGGCGCGGCACCAGCGATACCAGGGGGACCCGGAGTCCGTACGCGGACTCCGGGGCCTCCGCCCCGGCTCACCCCCGATACCCGACGTCGTACGGCGTAAAGAACCAGTCCACAGGAGGACCCCAGTGGCGAAGGCTAAGTTCGAGCGGACTAAGCCGCACGTCAACATCGGCACCATTGGTCACATCGACCACGGTAAGACGACGCTGACCGCGGCGATTACCAAGGTGCTGCACGACGCGTACCCGGACCTGAACCCCTTCACGCCGTTCGACCAGATCGACAAGGCGCCGGAGGAGCGGCAGCGCGGTATCACGATCTCGATCGCGCACGTCGAGTACCAGACGGAGAACCGTCACTACGCGCACGTCGACTGCCCCGGGCACGCCGACTACATCAAGAACATGATCACCGGTGCCGCGCAGATGGACGGCGCGATCCTCGTGGTCGCCGCCACCGACGGCCCGATGCCGCAGACCAAGGAGCACGTGCTCCTGGCCCGCCAGGTCGGCGTTCCGTACATCGTGGTCGCGCTGAACAAGGCCGACATGGTGGACGACGAGGAGATCCTGGAGCTCGTCGAGCTCGAGGTGCGTGAGCTCCTCTCCGAGTACGAGTTCCCGGGCGACGACCTTCCGGTCGTGCGTGTCTCGGCGCTCAAGGCGCTCGAGGGCGACAAGGAGTGGGGCGAGAAGCTCCTCGGCCTCATGGCCGCCGTCGACGAGGCGATCCCGACCCCGCCGCGTGACACCGACAAGCCGTTCCTCATGCCCGTCGAGGACGTCTTCACGATCACCGGTCGTGGCACGGTCGTCACCGGCCGCATCGAGCGTGGCATCGTCAAGGTCAACGAGACTGTCGACATCGTCGGCATCAAGGAGACCAAGACCACCACCACGGTCACCGGCATCGAGATGTTCCGCAAGCTGCTCGACGAGGGTCAGGCGGGCGAGAACGTCGGTCTGCTCCTTCGTGGCATCAAGCGCGAGGACGTCGAGCGCGGCCAGGTCATCATCAAGCCGGGTTCGGTCACGCCGCACACCGACTTCGAGGCTCAGGTCTACATCCTGTCGAAGGACGAGGGTGGCCGTCACACCCCCTTCTTCAACAACTACCGGCCGCAGTTCTACTTCCGTACGACGGATGTGACCGGCGTGGTGACCCTCCCCGAGGGCACCGAGATGGTCATGCCGGGTGACAACACCGGCATGGACGTCGCGCTGATCCAGCCGATCGCCATGGAAGAGGGCCTGCGTTTCGCCATCCGCGAGGGTGGCCGCACCGTGGGCGCCGGCCAGGTCGTCAAGATCAAGAAGTGATGAAATCCCGCCCGCCGGTCCACCTGGGTCGGCGGGCGGGGCTTTGTCCGGATCGATTCCACCCCCAAGGTGGGACCGGATATCCATCGCTCGGGCGCTCTCTCAAACCTGGGGGAGCCGCTCGATTGGCCAAGGCCGCCATTCGTGGGGCATACTAGCCAAGTTGCTCGGATAGACAACGGGCTGCGCCGTGCCTGTCGCACAGACAGGATCGGGCGCCTGCCCCGTTGACTCCGAACAATCGGTGGACTTCTGTCCTGCCACCCATGCAGCCGGCGTCGTCGCTTAGCGACCTCGTGTCGTCCTTTCGCTTGCCGCAGCGAAGGTGACGCCGAGAGTACGTTGCCCAGGCCCCCAGGCCGCCCGTAAGGGTTTCCAAGGGGTGCTTGTGAGCAACAGAGCGACACGCCCGACCGCGGGGGTCGGCGGGGAAGGGAAACCCCAAGGGGTTTTCAGCCCAAGTCTTCTCCCCGTGTCAGCGGGGGTGATCCGCAGCGGTACGAGAGAAGGAATTCGAAGCAGCCATGGCGGGACAGAAGATCCGCATCAGGCTCAAGGCCTACGACCACGAGGTCATCGACAGTTCGGCGAAGAAGATCGTCGAGACGGTGACGCGTACTGGTGCGCAGGTTGCGGGACCGGTGCCGCTGCCGACCGAGAAGAACGTGTACTGCGTCATCCGCTCGCCGCACAAGTACAAGGACTCGCGCGAGCACTTCGAGATGCGCACTCACAAGCGGCTCATCGACATCCTCGACCCCACGCCGAAGACGGTCGACTCGCTTATGCGTCTCGACCTGCCGGCCGGCGTCGACATCGAGATCAAGCTCTGAGGACGCACCGACGATGACGAAGCAGATGAAGGGCATTCTGGGCAAGAAGCTCGGCATGACCCAGGTCTGGGACGAGAACAACCGCGTCGTTCCAGTGACTGTGGTCGAGGCCGGGCCCTGCGTCGTGACCCAGGTCCGCAACGCCGAGGTCGATGGCTACTCCGCCGTCCAGATCGCGTTCGGCGCGATCGACCCGCGCAAGGTGAACAAGCCGCTCGCCGGCCACTTCGCCAAGGCCGGTGTGACTCCGCGTCGCCACCTGGTCGAGCTCCGCACCTCCGACGCCGGCGAATACACGCTGGCGCAGGAGATCACCGCCGAGGTGTTCGAGGCCGGCCAGAAGGTCGACGTCATGGGCACCTCGAAGGGCAAGGGCACGGCCGGTGTCATGAAGCGACATGGCTTCAAGGGTCTCGGCAGCTCGCACGGTACGCAGCGCAAGCACCGTTCGCCCGGCTCGATCGGTGGCTGCGCCACCCCGGGTCGTGTGTTCAAGGGCGTGCGCATGGCAGGCCGCATGGGTAACGAGCGCGTCTCCACCCAGAACCTGACCGTGCACGCCGTCGACACCGAGAAGGGCCTGCTCCTGATCAAGGGTGCGGTCCCCGGTCCGAACGGCGGCCTGGTTCTGGTGCGCACTGCTGCGAAGGGTGTGTGAATTTCATGACCAGCATTGACGTTCTTTCGCCCGCCGGCGAGAAGTCCGGGACGATCGACCTCCCCGCGGAGCTGTTCGACGTCCAGGTGAGCATCCCGACGATCCACCAGGTCGTCGTGGCCCAGCTCGCCGCGGCTCGTCAGGGCACGCACAAGACCAAGACTCGTGGCGAGGTTCGTGGTGGTGGGCGCAAGCCGTACCGCCAGAAGGGCACCGGCCGCGCCCGTCAGGGCTCGACCCGCGCGCCGCAGTTCGCCGGTGGTGGCGTTGTGCACGGTCCCGTGCCGCGCGACTACGAGCAGCGGACCCCGAAGAAGATGAAGGCGTCCGCCCTGCGCGGTGCCCTCTCCGACCGGGCGCGTCACGAGCGCATCCACTGCGTTTCCGCGCTGATCGAGGGCGACAAGCCGTCGGTCAAGGCGGCGAAGACGCTGCTCGGCAAGATCAGTGAGCGCAAGAACGTGCTCCTGGTCGTCGAGAAGTCCGACACCACTGCCTGGCTGAGCGCCCGCAACCTTCCGCAGGTGCACTTGCTCGAGGTCGGGCAGCTGAACACCTACGACGTGCTCGTCTCCGACGACGTGGTCTTCACGAAGGCCGCTCTGGAGCGCTTCATCGCCGGACCGGCCCAGGCCGCCTCGGCGGTCGCGAGCTCCGACGAGCTCGAAGGGAGCCACGCGTGAGCACCGACACCGTCGAGAGCACGACGAAGGTCACCAGCAAGACCTACACCGACCCGCGCGACGTGCTGCTGAAGCCGGTGATCTCGGAGAAGAGCTACGGGCTCATCGACGAGAACAAGTACACGTTCATCGTGCACCCCGACGCCAACAAGACCCAGATCAAGCAGGCCGTCATCGCGGTCTTCGGAGTCAAGGTCGAGAGCGTCAACACGATCAACCGCGTCGGTAAGCGCAAGCGCACCAAGACCGGTTTCGGTAAGCGCAAGGACACGAAGCGCGCGATCGTCACCCTTGCAGAGGGCGAGCGGATCGACATCTTCGGTGGACCCGTCGGCTGACGGCCGCTGATACGGACGAGGACTAAGAGAAGCCATGGGCATCCGCAAGTACAAGCCGACGACGCCGGGCCGTCGTGGCGCCAGCGTCGCCGACTTCGTCGAGATCACGCGGTCCGAGCCGGAGAAGTCGCTGGTCCGCCCTCTGCACAGCAAGGGTGGTCGTAACAACCACGGCCGTGTGACTGCTCGCCACCAGGGTGGCGGCCACAAGCGCGCGTACCGACTGATCGACTTCCGGCGCAACGACAAGGACGGCGTTCCGGCGAAGGTCGCTCACATCGAGTACGACCCGAACCGCACCGCGCGCATCGCTCTTCTGCACTACGCGGACGGCGAGAAGCGCTACATCCTGTGCCCGAACAAGCTGAAGCAGGGCGACCGGATCGAAAACGGTCCGGGCGCCGACATCAAGCCGGGCAACAACATGCCGCTCCGGAACATCCCGGTCGGTACGGTCATCCACGCCATCGAGCTTCGGCCCGGTGGCGGCGCGAAGATCGCCCGTTCCGCGGGTGTCAGCGTGCAGCTGCTGGCGAAGGAGGGCGCTCACGCGACCCTCCGCATGCCCTCGGGCGAAATTCGCCTGGTGGACGTGCGCTGCCGGGCGACGATCGGCGAGATCGGCAATGCCGAGCAGTCGAACATCAACTGGGGCAAGGCCGGTCGCATGCGCTGGAAGGGCAAGCGCCCGACCGTCCGCGGTGTGGCGATGAACCCCATCGACCACCCGCACGGTGGTGGTGAGGGTAAGACCTCTGGTGGTCGCCACCCGGTGAGCCCCTGGGGTAAGCCCGAGGGTCGTACTCGCCGGCCGAAGAAGGCCAGCGACAAGCTCATCATCCGCCGCCGCAAGACGAACAAGAAGCGCTAGGAGCAGTCTCGATGCCGCGCAGTCTCAAGAAGGGACCCTTCGTCGACGGCCACCTCATCAAGAAGGTGGACGTACAGAACGACAAGGGAACCAAGAACGTCATCAAGACCTGGTCCCGCCGCTCGATGATCGTCCCGGCGATGCTGGGCCACACGATCGCGGTGCACGACGGCCGTAAGCACGTCCCGGTGTTCGTGACCGAGTCGATGGTCGGCCACAAGCTCGGCGAGTTCGCGCCGACTCGGACCTTCCGCGGTCACGAGAAGGACGACCGGAAGTCGCGTCGTCGCTGACGCGGCGAATCGCATGGATATCGAGATGAGCAAGGGGACGTCGATGGAAGCCAGGGCTCAGGCGCGGTACATCCGCGTCACGCCCATGAAGGCCCGCCGTGTGGTGGACCTCATCCGTGGCATGAACGCCGCGGAGGCCCAGGCGGTCCTGCGATTCGCTCCGCAGGCCGCGAGTGAGCCGGTCGGCAAGGTGCTGGACAGCGCCATTGCCAACGCCGGTCACAACCACAACTTGGACACGAACATCCTGTACGTGTCCGCCGCCTACGTGGACGAGGGTCCGACCCTCAAGCGTTTCCGTCCGCGGGCACAGGGCCGGGCGTACCGCATCCGCAAGCGCACCAGCCACATCACCGTGGTTGTCGCCGAGAAGGAGAGGACCCGCTAGTGGGCCAGAAGGTTAACCCGCACGGGTTCCGTCTCGGCATCACCACGGACTTCAAGTCCCGGTGGTACGCCGACAAGCTGTACAAGGACTACGTCGGCGAGGACGTCAAGATTCGTCAGATGATGACGAAGGGCATGGAGCGCGCCGGGATCTCGAAGGTAGAGATCGAGCGCACCCGTGAGCGCGTCCGCGTCGACATCCACACCGCCCGGCCGGGCATCGTCATCGGCCGTCGTGGTGCGGAGGCCGACCGCATCCGCGGTGAGCTGGAGAAGCTCACCGGCAAGCAGGTTCAGCTGAACATCCTTGAGGTCAAGAACCCCGAGGTCGACGCTCAGCTTGTGGCGCAGGGTGTGGCCGAGCAGCTCTCGAGCCGCGTGTCCTTCCGCCGCGCGATGCGCAAGGCGATGCAGAGCTCCATGAAGGCCGGGGCCAAGGGCATCAAGATCCAGTGCGGTGGTCGTCTGGGTGGGGCCGAAATGTCCCGCTCGGAGTTCTACCGTGAGGGTCGCGTGCCGCTGCACACGCTGCGCGCCAACGTCGACTACGGCTTCTTCGAGGCCCGTACGACGTTCGGTCGCATCGGTGTGAAGGTGTGGATCTACAAGGGCGACGTCAAGAACATCGCCGAGGTCCGCGCCGAGAACGCCGCGGCTCGTGCCAGCAACCGTCCCGCCCGCGGCGGCGCTCCCGAGCGTCCCCGTCGTGGTGGCGAGGGTGGCGGCGGCGGTCGTGGCGGCGAGCGCGGTGGCCGTGGTGGCCGCGGCGGACGTCCGCAGCAGAACGACGCGCAGGCCACCGGTTCCTCGGACACCGGCTCCGCGCCGGCGGCCGAGGCTGTGAACTCGGCGCCCGAATCCGGATCGGAGGCCTGACCCCGATGCTGATCCCCCGCAGGGTCAAGCACCGCAAGCAGCACCACCCCAAGCGTGGTGGCCGCGCCAAGGGCGGTACGGAACTGGCGTTCGGCGAGTACGGCATCCAGGCCCTGGGCCAGGCGTACGTGACCAACCGTCAGATCGAGTCCGCTCGTATTGCCATCACCCGGCACATTCGCCGTGGTGGCAAGGTGTGGATCAACATCTACCCCGACCGTCCGCTGACCAAGAAGCCTGCCGAGACCCGCATGGGTTCCGGTAAGGGCTCGCCCGAGTGGTGGGTCGCGAACGTCAAGCCCGGTCGGGTGATGTTCGAACTGTCGTACCCGAACGAGAAGGTGGCTCGTGAGGCGCTTACCCGCGCCGTGCACAAGCTGCCGATGAAGTGCCGGATCGTCCGGCGCGAGGCTGGTGAGGCGTGATGGCGGCCGTTACCAAGGCGTCCGAGCTCCGCGAACTCGGTGACGAGGAAATCGTCGCCAAGCTCCGCGAAGCCAAGGAGGAGCTGTTCAACCTCCGTTTCCAGGCGGCGACCGGGCAGCTCGAAAACCACGGGCGGCTCAAGGCTGTCCGTAAGGACATCGCCCGGATCTACACGCTGATGCGCGAGCGCGAGCTGGGCATCGACGTGCAGGAGACCGGAGGCGCGGCGTGAGCGAGAAGACTGAGATGACTGAAGCAACCCGGGGTTTCCGCAAGACCCGTGAGGGCCTCGTCGTCAGCGACAAGATGGACAAGACCGTCGTCGTCGCCGTCGAGGACCGCGTGAAGCACCCGATGTACGGCAAGGTCATCCGCCGCACGAACAAGCTGAAGGCTCACGACGAGCAGAACGCCTGTGGCGTCGGTGACCGTGTCGTCCTCATGGAGACTCGGCCGCTGTCCGCCAGCAAGCGTTGGCGCATCGTCGAGATCCTCGAAAAGGCCAAGTAGCGAGCGCCGGTCGCCCCACCAACCGTGGGTCGTGACCGCGACGTGACGATCAGGAGTTAGACGTGATCCAGCAGGAGTCGCGACTGCGAGTCGCCGACAACACGGGTGCGAAGGAGATTCTCTGCATCCGTGTGCTCGGTGGCTCCGGCCGGCGCTACGCGGGCATCGGGGACGTCATCGTTGCCACCGTCAAGGACGCGATCCCCGGTGGCAACGTGAAGAAGGGTGACGTCATCAAGGCGGTCATCGTGCGGACCGTGAAGGAGCGCCGGCGTGTCGACGGCTCCTACATCCGCTTCGACGAGAACGCCGCCGTTGTCCTGAAGAACGATGGCGAACCCCGAGGCACCCGTATTTTCGGCCCGGTCGGCCGTGAGCTTCGTGAGAAGAAGTTCATGAAGATCATCTCGCTCGCGCCGGAGGTGCTCTAACCAATGGCGAAGGCGATGAAGATCAAGAAGGGTGACCTGGTACAGGTCATCACGGGCAAGGACAAGGGCAAGCAGGGCAAGGTCATCGCGGCCTTCCCGCCGAAGGAGCGCGTCCTGGTCGAGGGCGTCAACCGGATCAAGAAGCACACCAAGGTCGGTCAGTCCGCCAAGGGTGCCAAGACCGGTGGCATCATCACCCAGGAAGCCTCCATCCACGTCAGCAACGTGATGCTGGTGGTGGAGAAGGACGGTAAGAAGGTCCCGACGCGGACCGGCTTCCGGTTCGATGACGAGGGCAACAAGATCCGGTACGCCAAGCGGACCGGTGAGGACATCTGATGACGGTCACCACTGAGGCGCGCGAACTGCCGCGTCTGAAGCAGCGTTACCGCGAGGAGATCCTCGGCAAGCTGCGTGAAGAGTTCTCGTTCGAGAACGTCATGCAGGTTCCGGGTGTCACCAAGATCGTGGTCAACATGGGTGTGGGCGACGCCGCCCGCGACTCGAAGCTGATCGACGGCGCGATCAAGGACCTGATGGCCATCACCGGCCAGAAGCCCCAGGTCACGAAGGCCCGCAAGTCCATCGCGCAGTTCAAGCTGCGTGAAGGTCAGCCGATCGGCGCGCACGTTACACTGCGCGGCGACCGGATGTGGGAGTTCCTCGACCGTCTGCTGTCGATCGCTCTGCCGCGTATCCGCGACTTCCGCGGCCTCTCGCCGAAGCAGTTCGACGGCCGCGGCAACTACACCTTCGGTCTCACGGAGCAGTCGATGTTCCACGAGATCGACCAGGACAAGATCGACCGCGTTCGCGGCATGGACATCACTGTGGTGACCAGCGCCAAGAACGACGACGAGGGCCGCGCTCTGCTGCGTCTCCTCGGCTTCCCGTTCAAGGAAGCGTGAGCAGTCGGCTCGCCGACTGAGGAACGCAACAAGGAGACTGAGACGTGGCGAAGAAGGCCCTGATCGCAAAGGCCGCCCGCAAGCCGAAGTTCGAGGTTCGTGGCTACACGCGCTGCCAGCGCTGTGGCCGCCCTCACTCGGTGTACCGCAAGTTCGGCCTGTGCCGCGTGTGCCTGCGCATGATGGCGCACGCCGGTGAGCTGCCGGGCGTCACCAAGAGCAGCTGGTAGTTCGCGGCGGCCGTTTCGGCGGCCGGCGCGACCCGGCACATCGCCCGTCCCGCGGGGACGAGCGAGAACAGTAACGACGTCGTAGGTCCCGCACCGCAGTCGTCGCCTCGCCGCTCTCCCTGGGGAGGGTGGCGGGGCGAGGGATCGCACGCCGGGAAACCACGGCGAGAAAGGCCTTGAGGCCGTCATGACCATGACCGACCCCATCGCAGACATGCTGACCCGTCTGCGGAACGCCAACTCGGCATATCACGACGACGTCGTGATGCCGTTCAGCAAGATCAAGTCGCACATCGCGGAGATCCTCCAGCAGGAGGGTTACATCCAGGGCTGGCGCGTCGAGGACGCGGAGGTGGGCAAGAAGCTCACCGTCGTCCTCAAGTACGGCCCGAACCGCGAGCGCTCGATCGCCGGCGTCCGCCGTGTGTCGAAGCCCGGTCTGCGGGTGTACGCAAAGTCCACGAACCTGCCGAAGGTGCTCGGTGGCCTCGGCGTCGCGATTATCTCGACGTCGACCGGTCTCCTCACCGACAAGCAGGCAGCCAAGAAGGGCGTGGGCGGGGAAGTCCTCGCCTTCGTCTGGTAAGGGAAGGGAAGGAGAGCAATGTCGCGCATCGGACGTCTCCCCATCCCGGTTCCCACCGGTGTGGACGTCACCATCAATGGCCGCGAGGTTGTCGTGAAGGGCCCCAAGGGTTCCCTGTCGCACACCATCGCCGCCCCGATCGAGATCGCAAAGTCGGATGACGGCACCCTCGCGGTGACCCGTCCCGACGACGAGCGTCGCTCGAAGGCCCTGCACGGGCTGTCCCGGACGCTGGTGGCGAACATGATCACTGGTGTGACCCAGGGATACATCAAGAAGCTCGAGATCAGCGGTGTCGGTTACCGAGTCCAGGCGAAGGGCTCCTCGCTGGAGTTCGCGCTCGGATTCAGCCACCCCGTCGTCGTCGAGGCCCCGGAGGGCATCACCTTCGTGGTCGAGGCCCCGACCCGTTTCTCGGTCGAAGGCATCGACAAGCAGAAGGTCGGTGAAATCGCCGCGAACATCCGCAAGCTGCGGAAGCCCGACCCGTACAAGGCCAAGGGCGTCAAGTACGCCGGCGAGGTCATCCGCCGCAAGGTCGGAAAGGCTGGTAAGTAGGCATGGCTGTCGGCGTGAAGACCGGCAAGGGCGTTGCGAAGAAGTCTGTCGCACGCAAGCGCCGGCACATTCGGGTGCGGAAGAAGGTTTCCGGCACCCCGCTGCGGCCCCGTCTCGTCGTGAGCCGCTCCACCCGTCACATGGTGGCGCAGGTTATCGACGACATCGCCGGCCACACTCTCGCTTCGGCCTCCACGATGGACCCGTCCATCCGTGGTGGTGAGGGCGACAAGACCGCTCAGGCTCGCAAGGTCGGCGAATTGGTCGCCGAGCGCGCGAAGGCTGCCGGTGTAGAGGCTGTCGTGTTCGACCGCGGTGGTAACAAGTACCACGGTCGTATCGCCGCCCTCGCGGATGCCGCACGCGGAAACGGGCTCACCTTCTGAGCCCGCTGCTCCGGACAAGCTTCGAACGACAGATGAGGACATTCTGATGGCTGGACCCCAGCGCCGCGGTGGCGGCGCCGGCGGCGGCGAGCGGCGGGACCGGCGGGATCGACGTGATGGTGGCGCAGCCGCCGAGAAGACCGCTTACGTCGAGCGCGTCGTCGCGATCAATCGCGTCGCCAAGGTCGTGAAGGGTGGTCGTCGCTTCAGCTTCACCGCGCTGGTCGTGGTTGGCGATGGCGATGGCACCGTAGGTGTCGGTTACGGCAAGGCCAAGGAGGTGCCGGCCGCGATCGCCAAGGGTGTTGAAGAGGCCAAGAAGCACTTCTTCAAGGTCCCCCGTATCCAGGGCACCATTCCGCACCCGATCCAGGGTGAGAAGGCTGCCGGCGTCGTGCTCCTGAAGCCGGCATCGCCGGGTACCGGTGTTATTGCCGGTGGCCCCGTGCGCGCCGTGCTCGAGTGCGCCGGCATCCACGACGTGCTGAGCAAGTCGCTCGGTTCGTCGAACCCGATCAACATCGTGCACGCGACCGTCGCGGCGCTCCAGGGGCTCGTTCGCCCCGAGGAGATCGCGGCCCGTCGTGGCCTGCCTCTGGAGGACGTGGCCCCGGCCGCGCTTCTGCGGGCCCGCGCGGGGGTTGGTGCGTAATGGCACGTCTCAAGGTGACGCAGACCCGATCCAAGATCGGTGGCAGGCAGAACCAGCGGGACACTCTCCGTTCGCTCGGTCTCAAGCGCGTCCACGACGTGGTCGTCAAGGAAGACCGCCCGGAGATCCGCGGCATGATCGCGACGGTGTCGCACCTCGTCACCGTCGAGGAGGTCGACTGACATGGGTGCTGACAACCCGCTGAAGGTGCACCACCTGCGGCCCGCCCCGGGCGCCAAGACCGCCAAGACCCGCGTGGGTCGTGGCGAGGGCTCCAAGGGCAAGACCGCCGGTCGTGGCACCAAGGGCACCAAGGCTCGTTACCAGGTGCCGGCCCGCTTCGAGGGTGGGCAGATGCCGCTGCACATGCGGCTGCCCAAGCTCAAGGGCTTCAAGAACCCGTTCCGGGTCGAGTTCCAGGTCGTGAACCTGGACAAGATCGAGTCCCTGTACCCGAACGGTGGCGAGGTCACCGTCGAGGGTCTGATCGAGAAGGGCGCGGTTCGCAAGAACCTGCCCGTCAAGATCCTGGGCACCGGCGAGATCTCGGTTGCCGTCCAGGTGAAGGTGCACGCCTTCTCCGGTTCGGCGAAGACGAAGATCGCCGCCGCGGGCGGTTCGGCCGACGAACTGTCGGTCTGACCCGTAGGCGTGGACAAGGTTTGACCGTCATGGCCCGTTCGGATCGGTACCGAACGGGCCTTGACGTCGTTGGAGGCTATAGCGCAGGGGCGTCACGCCGGTAAGGTGGTGACGCCCCTGTGGTTTGCTGTGTCGTGGGGGCAGGTTGGTTGCTCCACTCCCACACATGACTTGCTCTGTTTTTACCGTGTGTTGCGTCATGTCGCAGGAACGTCGGACCGGGGCGATACTTCCGGGCCGTCGGCGCTGTTATTGTCCGTGAGGTTCCCTGTGTGGGACCTGACCAGTGGTCCTATCCGGACCGACGACTCGATCGACTCGCCCCTAAGACGGGCGGGGCGCAGGAGGCAGTGTGCTCACCGCGTTCGCCAGGGCGTTCCGCACGCCCGACCTGCGCAAGAAGCTGCTGTTCACGTTGGCGATCATCGTCCTCTTCCGGATCGGGTCGCATATCCCGGTACCGGGCGTCTCGTTCGAGATGGTGCGCTCTTGCGTGGAGGACTCCAACCGGAACAGCCTGTTCGGCCTCGTGAACATGTTCAGCGGCGGCGCGCTGCTGCAACTCACGATCTTCGCGCTGGGGATCATGCCGTACATCACGGCGAGCATCATCCTGCAGCTGCTGACCGTGGTGATCCCGCGGCTGGAAGCCCTCAAGAAGGAGGGCCAGTCCGGCACCGCGAAGATCACCCAGTACACCCGGTACCTGACCATCGCGCTGTCGATCCTGCAGTCGACCGCACTGATCGCCACCGCCCGCAGCGGCGCGCTGTTCTCCAGCGCCCGCAGCGCGACCTGCGACCCGCAGGGCATCGTCCCGGACGACTCGCTCTTCCGGGTGATCGTCATGGTCGCCGTGATGACCGCCGGCACCTCGACGATCATGTGGCTCGGTGAGCTGATCACCGACCGCGGCATCGGCAACGGCATGTCGATCCTGATGTTCGTCTCGGTCGCCGCCGGCTTCCCGGCCGCGCTGTGGACCATCAAGGAGCAGGGCACCATCGGCGGCGGCTGGGTGCCGTTCTTCACCGTCATCGCCATCGGCCTCGTGATGGTCGGCCTGGTGGTCTTCGTGGAACAGGCGCAGCGCCGGATCCCGGTGCAGTACGCCAAGCGCATGATCGGGCGTCGCGCCTACGGCGGGACCTCGACCTACATCCCGCTCAAGGTGAACCAGGCGGGCATCATCCCCGTCATCTTCGCCTCGTCGCTGCTGTACATCCCGGCCCTCATCGCTCAGTTCAGCGGTGGGAAATCGGACTGGGCGGTGTGGATCGAACGCCACTTCGTCAAGGGCGACCATCCGCTGTACATGATCACGTACTTCCTGCTGATCGTCTTCTTCGCGTTCTTCTACGTGGCCATCACGTTCAACCCCGAAGAAGTAGCCGACAACATGAAGAAGTATGGTGGCTTCATTCCGGGGATCCGCGCCGGCAGACCGACCGCGGAATACCTGAACTACATCCTCACCAGGATCACGTGGCCCGGATCGTTGTACCTGGGCATGATCGCGCTGGTACCCAGCATCGCGCTCGTGCTCTTCAACGCCAACCAGAACTTCCCGTTCGGCGGCACGAGCATCCTGATCATCGTGGGAGTGGGTCTGGAAACCGTGAAGCAGATCGAGAGTCAGCTCCAGCAGCGCAACTACGAAGGCTTCCTCCGCTAAATGCGTATCGTTCTCGTGGGGCCTCCCGGCGCGGGTAAGGGAACCCAGGCCCAGTACATCGCCGCCAACCTGTCGATTCCCGCCGTCTCGACCGGTGACATCTTCCGCGCCAACGTGAGTCAGGGCACCCCGCTCGGCCGCGAGGCGAAGACCTACATGGACGCGGGCAACCTCGTACCCGACGAGGTGACCATAGGCATGGTCCGGGAGCGCCTCGCGCAGCCGGACGTCGCCGCCGGTTTCCTCCTCGACGGGTTCCCGCGCAACACCGCTCAGGCCAAGGTGCTCGACGAGATCCTCGCCGAGAACGACACCGAGCTCGACGTGGTGCTCGAGCTCAAGGTCGACGACTCGGAGATCATCCAGCGCATCTCCGGCCGCCGGCAGTGCCGGGCCAATGGGCACGTCTGCCACATCCTGACCGACCCGCCGAAGGTGCCGGGCGTCTGTGACGAGTGCGGCAGCGAGTTGTACCAGCGCGACGACGACCGCGAGGAGACCGTCCGGCACCGCCTGGACGTGTACAAGGAGCAGACCGAACCCCTGGTCGGCTATTACTCCGAGCGCAACCTCCTGCTGCCCATCCAGGCGACGGGTCCGGTCAAGGAGGTCACCGTGCGCGCGATGACCGCGCTTCGGGAGTTCGGCGCCTGATCGGGCGTCGGCCGCGACAGACATCACACATGGGCGATCCGGGGAAACCCCGGATCGCCCATCGTGCTTTTCAGCCGAGACCATTCGGCGGGGACAAGGCTTCGGCCGAGCCGAGGTTTCGGCGAAACACAGACGAGGACGGCCATGCCGGTGTTCAGGAAGCGGCACATGCGAATCGAACGCAAGACGCCCGAGCAGATCGAGAAGATGCGTCGTGCCGGGGCCGTCGTGGCGAACACGCTGGAGTTGCTGCGCGAGGCGGCGAAGCCCGGGGTGACCACGGGCGACCTTGACTCGATCGCCGAGCGGTCGATCCGCGCGGCGGGCGCGATTCCCTCCTTCAAGGGTTATCACGGCTTCCCGGCGTCGATCTGCGCGTCGGTCAACGACGTGGTGGTGCACGGGATTCCGGACGAGACGCCGCTGCGGGACGGGGACATCATCTCGATCGACTGTGGGGCGATCCTGGACGGCTGGCACGGCGACTCGGCGATCACCGTGCCGATCGGCACGGTGCGGCCCGAGGTACTCGAACTGAGCCGGGTGTGCGAGCAGTCGATGTGGGCGGGCATCGAGGCCGCGGTGGCCGGCGGTCGGCTGACCGACATCAGTCACGCGGTGGAGAAGTCGATCCGGGCCAACCGGCTGCCGGGCGGTGCCAGGTACGGCATCGTCGAGGACTACGGAGGCCATGGCATCGGCACCGAGATGCACCAGGACCCGCACGTGCTCAACTACGGGCCCGGCGGCCGGGGCCCGCGCCTGGAGGTCGGCGTGTGCCTGGCGATCGAGCCGATGGTCACCCTCGGCAAGCCGGACACCTACACGCTGGCCGACGAGTGGACGGTCAAGACCACGGCGGGCGGCCACGCGGCGCACTGGGAGCACTCGATCGCGATCACCGAGAACGGGCCCGTGGTACTGACCCGTCCCTGATGCCAGACCCCCGCCCGATGGTGGGGCTGGCCCCATGTACGACGCCTCGGCGCCTGCCTACTGTCGAAGGCATGGTGAGGCATCCGACCATGCGGGCATCCGACGTCGACCGTGAAGCGGCGGTGACGCTTCTGCGCGACCACCATGCGGTCGGACGGTTGACGCTCGCAGAGTTCAACGAACGTATGGGGGCCGCCTTCGGGGCGGTCACGCTGGGGGAGTTGGCCCGGCTGATCTCCGATCTGCCGCCGCCCGAACACCTGGAGGCGGACGTCGAGGTGATCCGCGCGCGGATGGCCTACGAGGCGGCGCGCACCCGGGCCGCCCTGGTGCGGCCGGTCGCGCCGGAAGCGTCGGTGTTTCCGGTGCTTCCCGAGTCCACGACGTGGCCGACGCCCAGACCGGCGCCGCCGCCGGTCCGGGACCGGGTGCGCCGGGACGTGGGCCTGGCGCCCCGGGAGCCGCAGGAGCGGGACGGGTGGGCCGCCGGAGCGCGGGCCCTGCGGGCGGCGTGGACCACGCTGAACGCGATCACCGCGTTGAACGTGGTGATCTGGCTGCTCGTCGCGGTGGCCGGCTCCGGCGTCGTGTACTTCTGGCCGGTGTGGGTCTACGGTCCGGCCGCGGCGGTGCTGGGCTCGATCCAGATGTGCTTCTGGCGGCACGGGCGCCCCGCGCCCTGATGACCGGGCGCCGTGACAGGGCCTACGCTCGTGGTATGGATCGTGATCCGAACGCTCCCGCCACCCCCGCGGACCGCGAACGTGTGACCGCCGAGCTGCGCGAGCACCTCGCGTCGGGCCGACTGGCGCTGTCCGAATACCGGGCGCGCCTGGACGCGGTCCGGCGAGCGGGTACGGTGGGGGAGCTCGACACGGTCACGGCGCAGTTGCCGGGCCGCGAGGATCGGGACGACGCGGCGGGTGCGACGCCGCCGCGGGAGTATCGGCCATACGTCGACGCGCCTCCACGAGCCGGTGCCTACGGCCCGGCGGAGGGGCGGCGTCAGCGGGTTTCCAACGCGACGTTGAACAAGGTTTGGTTGGTCGTGATGTCACTCGGCGTGCTGGCATGGGCGCTGGTCTACTTTCTGAGGTAGACCTGCGGGCCCCGGCGGGAACGGAACCTGTGGTTCCGGGCCCGGTTTCGCTTTCATCGGTCGAGTGCCTTAGACTGACTCGTCGGCTCACATGTAGCCAGGTTTGGCGCGCCCGTCATCTGGGCGCCAAAAATTTGAGCTTCGTCATGTGCGCCGAGTAACGGTAGCTGACCCCGAGATACGAAGCGCGGAGGACATGCCCAAGAAGCAAGGGGCCATCGAAATCGAGGGCACCGTCATCGAGTCGCTCCCCAACGCCATGTTTCGCGTGGAGCTTCAGAACGGGCACAAGGTCCTCGCGCACATCAGCGGGAAGATGCGGATGCACTACATCCGAATCCTTCCGGACGACCGGGTCGTCGTCGAGCTGAGCCCGTACGACCTGACCCGCGGCCGGATCGTCTACCGCTACAAGTAGGCGAGCCCCAGCCCTGCCCACGCCGTGCGTGGTGTGTGGGGCTTGGACGCAAACCGATAACCGACTCGGCGACGGCGGCGTGCCCGCACGCCTTCGTCACACGTACCGGAGAAATCATGAAGGTCAAGCCGAGCGTCAAGAAGATCTGCGACAAGTGCAAGGTGATCCGCCGTCACGGCCGGGTCATGGTGATCTGCGAGAACCTGCGCCACAAGCAGCGCCAGGGCTGAGCAACACCCCCTTCGCACAACGAGCGATCGACGCGCGACGCACCCCGTAAGAGCCGCAGCACCCGACCCCCGCTTCGTGCGGGACGCCACCCTCGGCCGGAGGCCGAGGACCGAGGACATCTCCAGAAGGTGTGCCGGACCGGTGCTGGGCCAGACCTCCGACTAAACCAGGAGCCACACATATGGCACGCCTCGTCGGCGTCGACCTCCCCCGTGAGAAGCGGGTCGAGGTCGCTCTGACCTACATCTTCGGCGTCGGGCGCACTCGTGCGCTGGACACGCTGAAGAACACCGGTGTCAACCCTGACACCCGCGTCCGCGATCTCGCCGAGGACGACCTGATCAAGCTTCGCGACTGGATCGAGTCGAACTACCGCGTCGAGGGTGACCTCCGCCGCGAAGTTCAGGCCGACATCCGCCGCAAGGTCGAGATCGGTTGCTACGAAGGTCTGCGTCACCGTCGCGGTCTTCCCGTCCGCGGTCAGCGCACCCACACCAACGCGCGTACCCGCAAGGGTCCGCGTCGCGCGATCGCCGGCAAGAAGAAGCCGGGCAAGAAGTAGTCCGCGTACGACGGATCACGCGGTCCTCAATTCGTAGCGGACCGACGACCTCAGGAGTTTCCAGCAGATGCCTCCCAAGAGCCGCGCGGGCGCCAAGAAGGTGCGCCGCAAGGAAAAGAAGAACGTCGCTCACGGGCACGCCCACATCAAGAGCACGTTCAACAACACCATCGTTTCGATCACGGACCCCAGCGGCAACGTGATCTCGTGGGCCTCCGCGGGCCACGTCGGCTTCAAGGGTTCGCGCAAGTCGACCCCCTTCGCCGCGCAGATGGCCGCCGAGTCCGCCGCGCGTCGTGCCCAGGAGCACGGCATGCGCAAGGTCGACGTTTTCGTCAAGGGCCCGGGTTCCGGTCGTGAGACCGCCATTCGTTCGCTGCAGGCCACCGGCCTGGAGGTGGGCTCCATTCAGGACGTCACCCCCGTGCCGCACAACGGCTGCCGCCCCCCCAAGCGCCGCCGCGTCTGACCAGCAGCTGACTAGGAGTTAAAGAACAATGGCGCGTTACACCGGCGCGGACTGCAAGCGCTGCCGTCGCGAGAAGATGAAGCTGTTCCTCAAGGGCAGCAAGTGCGAGGGCCCGAAGTGCCCGATCGAGATTCGGCCTTACCCGCCGGGTGAGCACGGTCGTGGCCGTACCAAGGACAGCGAGTACCTGCTGCAGATGCGCGAGAAGCAGAAGTGCGCGCGCATCTACGGTGTGCTCGAGAAGCAGTTCAAGGGCTACTACGAGGAAGCGAACCGTCGCCAGGGCAAGACCGGCGAGAACCTGCTTCGCATTCTCGAGTCGCGCCTGGACAACGTGGTCTACCGCGCGGGCTTCGCCAAGTCGCGTGACCACGCCCGTCAGCTGGTTCGTCACGGTCACATCGTGGTCAACGGCGTCAAGACGGACATCCCGTCGTTCCGGGTCTCCGACAACGACATCATCGAGGTCCGCAAGGACTCGGTCGAGCTGACCCCGTTCGTGGTCGCCCGTGCCGAGGCCGGCGAGCGCACCGTCCCGGCCTGGCTTGAGGTCATCCCGGGCAAGATGCGCATCCTCGTGCACTCCCTCCCCGCGCGTCAGGTCATCGACACGCAGGTGCAGGAGCAGCTCATCGTCGAGCTCTACTCCAAGTAAGAGCTCCACGGGATCGGGCGGACCGGGCAGGGGTTTCCATAAACCCCTGCGCCGGTCCGCCCGTATCCTTGTTTCCACTGGCGTCATATAGCGGGCGTCATTACCAGGAGGCATCCCATGCTTATCGCTCAGCGGCCGACCCTGACCGAGGACGTCGTCGACGAATACCGTTCGCGGTTCGTCATCGAGCCCCTCGAGCCCGGCTTCGGCTACACGCTCGGCAACTCGCTTCGTCGCACGCTCCTCTCCTCGATCCCGGGCGCGGCTGTCACCAGCATCCGGATCGACGGCGTCCTGCACGAGTTCACCACCGTGCCGGGTGTCAAGGAGGACGTCACCGACCTCATCCTCAACATCAAGCAGCTGGTCGTCTCCTCGGAGCACGACGAGCCGGTCGTGATGTACCTGCGCAAGCAGGGCCCGGGTGTGGTCACCGCCGGCGACATCGCGCCGCCGGCCGGTGTCGAGGTGCACAACCCCGACCTGGTCCTGGCGACGCTGAACGCCAAGGGCAAGCTGGAGATGGAGCTGACCGTCGAGCGCGGTCGCGGCTACGTCTCCGCGGTGCAGAACAAGCAGGCGGGCCAGGAGATCGGCCGCGTGCCGGTCGACTCGATCTACTCGCCGGTGCTCAAGGTCACGTACAAGGTCGAGGCCACCCGTGTCGAGCAGCGCACGGACTTCGACAAGCTGATCGTCGACGTCGAGACCAAGCAGTCCATGCGTCCGCGTGACGCGATGGCCTCCGCCGGCAAGACGCTGGTCGAGCTGTTCGGTCTCGCGCGCGAGCTGAACATCGACGCCGAGGGCATCGACATGGGCCCGTCGCCGACCGACGCCGCGCTCGCGGCCGATCTGGCCCTGCCGATCGAGGAGCTCGAGCTCACGGTCCGCTCGTACAACTGCCTCAAGCGCGAGGGCATCCACACCGTGGGTGAACTGGTCGCGCGCAGCGAGGCCGACCTGCTGGACATTCGCAACTTCGGTGCGAAGTCCATCGACGAGGTCAAGGCGAAGCTCAACGGGATGGGCCTGGCCCTCAAGGACAGCCCGCCCGGGTTCGACCCGACCGCCGCCGCGGACAGCTTCGGCGACGAGGACGACCACGGCTTCGCGGAGACCGAGCAGTACTGATTGCCGCGTTGAACAACGCCTTCGGGTGTTGTCACCACCCGGGCCGACCGGCCCGGGTGGACTGACGCCGGTACCTGACACGGCCGGCGCAGGAATATCTAGGAGAGAACATGCCCAGGCCCACCAAGGGTCCGCGCCTCGGCGGCGGCCCGTCCCACGAGCGGCTGATCCTGGCCGGTCTCGCGACGGCGCTGTTCGAGCACGGTCGGATCACCACGACCGAGGCCAAGGCGCGTCGGCTGCGTCCCGTCGCCGAGCGACTGATCACCAAGGCGAAGAAGGGCGACCTGCACAACCGTCGCCAGGTGCTCACGATCGTTCGCGACAAGAGCGTCGTGCACTCGCTGTTCGAGGAGATCGCTCCCCGGTACGAGAACCGCCCGGGCGGTTACACGCGCATCACCAAGATCGGCAACCGCAAGGGCGACAACGCGCCCATGGCGGTCATCGAGCTGGTCGAGGCGCTGACCGTGGCGCAGACCGCGGTCGGCGAGGCCGAGGCCGCCACGAAGCGTTCGGTCAAGGAGCAGGAGACCGCCAAGGTCGAGACGGCGAAGGCCGTCGAGACCGAGGAGGCGCCCGCCGCCGAGGCCGAGCAGGCCGAGGAGAGCAAGGACGCCGACAAGGCCTGACGGTCTCGTCGCATGCTCCACGCGTTCTGAATCACAGTGCGAGCCCGTTCCCCGTATTCGTACGGGGGACGGGCTCGCGCCATGCCCGGAGGTGGTTGACGTGGTGCGCTTGCGCATCGATCTGTCGTACGACGGCACCGAGTTCGCGGGCTGGGCCCGCCAGCGCGAGTTGCGCACCGTGCAGGGCACGCTGGAGAGCGCCCTGACCACCGTGCTGCGGCTGGCCGAGCCGGCCCAGCTGACCGTGGCCGGCCGAACCGACGCGGGGGTGCACGCGCGGGGCCAGGTGGCCCATCTCGACGTTCCGGACGAAATCTGGGCGGCGGTGGGCGACGTGGCCCTGCGCCGGGTCACCGGGGCGCTGCCGCGGGATCTGCGGGTGCGCGACATCACCGTGGCGCCCGAGGGCTTCGACGCGCGGTTCGGCGCTATCTGGCGGCGCTACGCATACCGGGTGTGCGACGCGCCGGGCGGGGTGGATCCGCTGCGGCGGGGCAGCGTGGTGTGGCACGACCGGCCGTTGGACGAGACCCGGATGAACGCGGCGGCGCGGCGGTTGCTGGGCGAGCACGACTTCGCGTCGTTCTGCCGCAAGCGCGAGGGCGCCACGACGGTGCGCTGTCTCCAGGACTTCTCCTGGGCGCGCGAGACGCCGACCGGGGCCGATGTGGGTCCCGCGTTTCGGCCGGTGATCGTGGCCACCGTGCGGGCGGACGCGTTCTGCCACAACATGGTGCGTTCGCTGGTCGGCGCGATGCTGGCGGTGGGTACCGGGCGCAAGCCGGTGGACTGGCCGCTGGAGGTGCTCGGGCGCGCGGTGCGCGACTCGGGCGTGCATGTCGCGCCCGCGCACGGGCTCACCCTGGAGGAGGTGGCCTACCCGGCGGACGATCTGCTCGCGGACCGGGTCACCGCGACCCGGCGGCGCCGGGACGGCGGCTGAGCCGCGGCGGCAACCCGGACCGGGTCAGCCCTGGATCTGTTCCAGGGCCTTGCGCTTGTTCTCCTCGTCGATCTGCTTGGACCTCGCCTCGCCGCGCGCGGTGAGCGAGTTCCACAGGAACTTGTCGACGTCGTCCTGGGCCTGGGCCATCGGTTTGTCGTCGCCGACCGGGTCCTTGCCGTCGGCGTACCAGTCGAGGGTGAACAGGGCGTAGCGACCGACCGAGTTGCGCAGCTTGCCGTGCTTTTGCTTCTTGGTGTCCAAGACCTTGATGCCGGGGCCGGCCAGCGGCAGGAGTTCGCCGCCGTCCTTGCCGTTCTTGATCGCGGTCGCCTTGTCCGCGGACGGGAACGAGGCGACCGCGGCGGTGGAGACGATGCCGTCCGGGCCGATGACCGCGAGCCGGATGAGCTGGGTGCACTGCTGATTGCGCGCGGCCGGGCCGAGCTTGGTGTCGGTACCGTCCGAACAGGTGTTGTCCAGCTTGCTCGCGGCCACCGAGTACTGCCGCCCGTTGACGGTGAACTTCGCGCTCGGGAACAAGGATTCGACCGTGAACGGCGCGCTGTCCAGGGCCGGGTCGGCGAGCACGGCCTGAGCCGGGGGCGGCGGCGGGACGGTGGGTGCGGGTCGGAAGGTCGGCTTGGCCGGGGCGAAGGACGCGGTGGAGGGGCCGGTCGAGGAGCCGGGGCCGGCGCTCTTCTTGTCGTCGCCGCCGGACATCGCCATGGCCGCGGCGACCACGCCGCCGACCAGCGCGAGGCCGAGCACGGCGCCACCCACGGTGAACAGCAGCCGGCGACGCTTGGCCGCCGAGTCCCGCTGTTCCGCCAGCGCGTCCCAGTCGGGCCCTGCGGAGCCGCCGAACTGCTGTTGCTGTGTTGGCTGTTCGGGCACGGGTCGCGATTGCGCGAAGGGCTGCTGATGCGGTTGTTGCGCGTGCGGGTCGTGCGCATGCGAGGGGAACGGGTCCCACGTGTGCTGTTGTTGCCCCGGCGTGCCGGGCCCACCCGGGCGCACGCTCCACGGCTGCTGCCCGTCGTCTTCCGGTGGTGTACCGACCCCCGACATATCCGCCCCCTGCAAGGATGACCCGCCTCGGCTCCCCATGCGCCGACGCTCCAGTCGTTCGGCGCATCGTACCTATCCGCCGATCCGGTGACGGCCGGCGTGGCATGGTAGGAGCACCCATGCCGATGGCTTACGCTGGGGAGGGGCATGAGCAGATCATTGCCCCATTGCTCGTTTTGACCGGCACCCCCTTGACCCGGTATTGTGCCGGTTCGTTGTGCGTATTGGCTTGCTTGAGTGGAGTCGGTACGCCGGGCCGCCGGCCACCGGAGTCCGCATTCGGTTCGGAATCATCTCCCGGACAGCCAGTCGGCATCCGTAAGCACACACTCACGAAGAAGCGAAGGCTATCGACCGTGCGCACGTACAGCCCCAAGCCCGGCGACGTCCAGCGTCAGTGGCACGTCATCGACGCGACCGATGTCGTGCTCGGCCGTCTGTCCACCCAGGCTGCTGCCCTGCTCCGGGGTAAGCACAAGCCGGTGTACGCGCCGCACGTCGACACCGGCGATTTCGTCATCATTGTGAACGCCGACAAGGTGCACCTGTCGGGTAACAAGCGCAGCCAGAAGATGGCGTACCGCCACTCCGGCTACCCGGGTGGCCTGCGCGCCGTCCGCTACGACGAGCTGCTGGAGAAGAACCCCGAGAAGGCCGTGGAGAAGGCCATCAAGGGCATGCTCCCGAAGAACACCCTGGGTCGGCAGATGTTGTCGAAGCTCAAGGTGTACCGCGGTTCCGAGCACCCGCACTCGGCGCAGCAGCCGGTTCCGTTCGAGATCACCCAGGTCGCGCAGTAGTCACGGCCACCGCCTGACGAACGAATAGTTTGAGGAGAACAGTGGCCGAGACCATTGCAGAAACCCCGATCGAGGAGACCGAGGGTCTTCCGCTCGAGAGCTACACGTCCGAGTCGCTCGCCTCGCGCTTCAGCGAGCCGCAGGCGGGTTCGGCCACCGGTCGCCGCAAGGAAGCCGTCGCGCGCGTCCGCATCGTGCCGGGCACGGGCAAGTGGAAGATCAACGGGCGCACGCTCGAGGAGTACTTCCCGAACAAGGTGCACCAGCAGCTGGTCAACGAGCCCTTCAAGGTGCTCGAGCTGGACGACCGCTACGACGTGCACGCCCGCATCCACGGTGGCGGCGTCTCCGGCCAGGCCGGTGCGCTGCGTCTGGGTGTAGCCCGTTCGCTGAACGAGGCCGACGTCGAGGCTAACCGCCCGGCGCTCAAGAAGGCCGGCTTCCTGACCCGTGACCCGCGTGCCACGGAGCGCAAGAAGTACGGTCTGAAGAAGGCGCGCAAGGCGCCTCAGTACAGCAAGCGCTAAACAGCCTCGCAGCACCCTCTGCGGCTGTTCGCAGCGTCATCAGGCCCCGGGGGCACGGTTCGTGCCCCCGGGGCCTGTGCGTTTTCCGGCGGTACTCCTGCGGGAGTGGCGTTCGAAGGTAGTGTCCGAGACATCCGGAATGTATGCGGGAGATCCAACTGTGGGACGACTCTTCGGTACGGACGGCGTACGTGGCCTGGCGAATGGCCGGCTGACCGCGGAACTGGCGCTCGATCTGGCGGTCGCCGCCGCGCGGGTGCTGGGATCACGCGGTCGGGACGGGATTCCGCAATCAGGGCACGGTCGCCGGCCGTTCGCCGTGGTGGGTCGTGACCCCCGGGCGTCCGGAGAGTTCCTGGAGGCCGCCGTGGTCGCGGGTCTGGCGGGGGCGGGCGTGGACGTGTACCGCGCCGGGGTGCTGCCGACGCCGGCGATCGCCCACCTGACCGGGCTGCTCGGCGCGGACATGGGCGTGATGCTCTCCGCGAGCCACAACGCGATGCCGGACAACGGGATCAAGTTCTTCGCGCGCGGCGGGCACAAGCTGCCGGACGACGTGGAGAACGAGATCGAGGCGCTGTTGGGCACCGCATGGGAGCGGCCCACCGGATCCGGGGTCGGCCGGGTGCAGGACCACCCCGAGGGCCACGAGCGTTACGTCGAACACCTGTTGTCCTCGCTGCCGCATCGCCTGGACGGGCTCAAGGTTGTGGTGGACTGCGCGAACGGTGCCTCCTCGGCGGTGGCGCCGGACGCGCTGCGCCGGGCCGGGGCCGAGGTGATCGCGATCCACGCGGAGCCGGACGGCCTGAACATCAACGACGACTGCGGTTCCACGCACATGGACGCGCTTGCCGCCGCGGTGGTCGAGCACGGTGCGGACGCGGGCATCGCGCACGACGGCGACGCGGACCGGTGCCTTGCGGTGGACGCGCGCGGCGAACTGGTCGACGGCGACGCGATCCTGGCGGTGCTCGCGCTGGCGATGCGCGATGGCGGGCAGCTCGTGGAGAACACGCTGGTGGCCACCGTGATGTCCAACCTCGGGCTCAGGCTGGCCATGCAGGCCGCGGGCATCAAGATGGTGGAGACCGCGGTCGGCGACCGCTACGTCCTGGAGGCCATGCAGGCCTCGGGCCTGTCGCTGGGCGGCGAACAGTCGGGCCACGTCGTGCTGTTGGACCACGCGACCACGGGCGACGGCACACTGACCGCGTTGCGCCTGCTGGCGCGTGTCGCGGAGACTGGCAAGCCGCTGCACGAACTGGCTTCGGTGATGACCCGGTTGCCGCAGATGTTGGTCAACGTCGCCGGAGTGGACCGCACCCGGGTGCACACCACGCCCGAACTGGCCCGGGCCGTCGCCCTGGTGGAGGAGCGCCTGGGTGACACCGGTCGGGTGTTGCTGCGCCCGTCGGGTACCGAGCCGTTGGTCCGGGTGATGGTGGAGGCGCAGACACACGACCAGGCGCGCGACGAGGCGACCGGCCTGGCCGAGATCGTGCGGACCCTGCTCGCGCTCGACTGACCGAGTCGAACCCCCCGCGGCTTCAGGAAGACTTGGCGGCCCCCGTCGATGGTGACGGGGGTCGCCGCTTGGCGTGTGCGGCCTGCAGGCCCCACAGGCCGCGCTGGACGAGCAGGGTGAGGGTGCCCGCGAACACGATGCCGCCCAGGTTCAGGCCGAGTTGGCCCAGTGAGCCGGCCGCCTGCGCGTAGTCGGTGTACCGGATGGCCACCGCAGCGTTCGCGGCGGCGGGCACGGTGGTGACCGAGATCAGGACGCCGATCAGCGCACCGGACTTGGCACTGGTCAGCGAGAGCATGCCCGCCACGCCGGCGAGCAGCGCGACCCAGAACGAGAGCCAGTCCGGCTGGAAGATGAACTCGGTGAGCGGGCGCGAGCGTTCGAGCATGTCGCGGTCGAACAGGCCGAGCGAGTCCAGGAGCGTGGTGAACGCGATGGTGGCCGCCATCGCCACCGGGAAGCCGACGAGCAGGGCGAGCGCACTGCGGGCGGCGAGTCGGGGCCGACACTGCACCGCGGCCACGCACAATCCGGCGAGCGGGCCGAATTCGGGTCCCACCACCATCGCGCCGACGATCAGGATCGGGTTGTCGAGCAGTACGCCGCACGCCGCGATCATGGTGGCCACCGCCAGGAAGGCCAGGAACGTCACGGAGAGCGCGGACTCCTCCGAGGTGGCCCCCTCGATCTCCTCCCACACTACGGAGTCGGCGCTGTCGCCCGGTGCGTCCCGCTCCGCTCGATCCGCGGACCGGGACAACATCACGTCCAGGTCCTCGAGCGCGATCGAGCCGTCCTTGTGCAGGTCCAACGCACGCAGTTCGGCGAGCACCGCATTGGTGGCCTCACGCGCCAGGTCACAGGCGATCACATCGCCCGCGGGCTGCACCGCGGCGCTCGGCCACACCACGAGATGGGTGGCTCCGGGTTCGGCGAGCAGCAGGTCACGCACCGCGGCGCTGCGGTCGGCGGGCACGATCAGACGCAGATGGAACATCCGGTGAAGGTACCTGGGTCACAACTTGCGCAGCCGCAATCTGCTCACCGAGTGGTCCGCGTCCTTTTGCAGCACCAGGGTGGCCCGGGCGCGGGTGGGCCGGATGTTCTGCACCAGGTTGGTCTCGTTGATGGTCGCCCAGGTGTTCTCCGCGTAGCGCAGCGCGTCCTCGGGGGTCATCACCGCGTATTTGCGAAAGTACGAGGCCGGGTCGCGGAACGCGGTTTGGCGCAGTTTGACGAAGCGTTCCAGGTACCAGCGGCGGATGTCCTGGGTGCGGGCGTCCACGTACACGCTGAAGTCGAAGAAGTCGGACAGCGCGAGCCGGGGCCGGCCGTCGGCGGTGGGCGACGCGGGCTGCAGGACGTTGAGGCCCTCGACGATGAGGATGTCGGGCCGGTGGATGGTCAGTCGCTCGTTCGGCAGGATGTTGTAGGTCAGGTGTGAGTACACCGGCGCGGTGACCTCGGGTTTGCCCGCCTTGACGTCCGCGACGAAGCGGACCAGGGCGCGTCGGTCGTAGGACTCCGGGAAACCCTTGCGGTGCATGATCCCGCGGCGTTCCAACTCCTCGTTGGGGTAGAGGAAGCCGTCGGTGGTCAGCAGTTCGACGTGCGGGTGGTCGGGCCAGCGGGCGAGCAGTTCGCGCAGGATGCGCGCGGTGGTGCTCTTGCCCACGGCGACGCTGCCCGCGACGCCGATCACGAACGGTATCCCCGGGCTGTCGCCGTTGCCCAGGAACGTGGTCAGCGCGCGGCCCAGGCCCCGGGTGGCGCCGACGTAGAGGTTCAGCAGCCGCGAGAGCGGCAGGTAGACGTCGGAGACCTCGTCGAGGTCGACCACGTCGCCCAGGCCGCGCAGGCGTTCGAGTTCGTCGGCGGTCAGCGGGAGCGGCGTCCCGGCCCGTAGCCGGGTCCAGGCGGCGCGGTCGAGTTCGACGAAGGGGGACAGGTCGCGAGCCGGCCCCTGAGCCGCGAAGGAGTGCACGTGCTTATTGTCCCGAGTGTGCGCCCGCGACCCGTCGCCGGGCCGTCGAACGCGTTTCCGTCGCCCCGATGGCGACCCCGTAGGCTGGGCCCCATGTGCGGGATTGTGGGATATGTGGGCGCTCAATCGGCGCTGGATGTGGTCATCGGCGGACTCAAGCGGCTGGAATACCGCGGCTACGACTCGGCCGGGGTGGCCGTGCTCTCCGCCGGCGCCCTGGTGAGCGAGAAGCGCGCCGGCAAGCTGGCGAACCTGGTGGGCGCGCTGGCCGAATCGCCGCTTCCGGTGGGGACGTGTGGCATCGGTCATACGCGGTGGGCCACGCACGGTGCGCCCAACGATGCGAACGCGCATCCGCACCTGGACAACGTGGGCCGGGTCGCCGTCGTACACAACGGGATCATCGAGAACTTCGCGGCGCTGCGGGCCGAGTTGGCCGACCGTGGGCACAAGCTGAGTTCCGAGACCGACACCGAGGTGGTCGCGCACCTGCTGGCCGAGGAGTTCCCGGGCGCAGGCGAGGACCTGGCCGAGGCGATGCGCCGGGTGTGTCGCCGCCTGGAGGGCGCGTTCACCCTGGTCGCGGTGCACGCGGACGCCCCCGACGTGGTGGTCGGCGCGCGCCGCAACTCGCCGCTGGTGGTCGGTCGCGGGGTGGGCGAGAACTTCCTCGCCTCGGACGTGGCCGCGTTCATCGAGCACACGCGCGAGGCGATCGAGCTGGGTCAGGACCAAGTGGTCGAGCTGCGCCGGGACGCGATCACGGTGACCGACTTCGACGGTGCGCCGGCGGCGTTTCGCGAGTATCACGTGGACTGGGACGTGTCGGCCGCCGAGAAGGACGGCTACGACTACTTCATGCTCAAGGAGATCGCCGAGCAGCCCAAGGCGGTCGCCGACACGCTGCTCGGTCGGATCGGCACCGACGGGCGCCTGGTGCTCGACGAGGTGCGGATCGCGGACGAGGTGCTGCGCGAGATCGACAAGGTGGTGATCATCGCCTGCGGTACCTCCTTCCATGCCGGGCTGATCGCCAAGTACGCGATCGAGCACTGGACGCGGGTGCCCTGCGAGGTCGAGCTGGCCAGCGAGTTCCGCTACCGCGACCCGATCCTGGACCGGCAGACGCTGGTGGTGACCATCTCGCAGTCCGGCGAGACGATGGACACCCTGATGGCCCAGCGGCACGCCCGCGAGCAGGGCGCCAAGGTGCTGGTCATCTGCAACACCAACGGCTCGACCATGCCGCGCGAGGCGGACGCCGTGCTGTACACGCACGCCGGCCCCGAGGTCGCGGTCGCCTCGACCAAGGCGTTCCTGACCCAGCTGGTCGCGTGCTACCTGGTCGCGCTGTACCTGGGCCAGGTGCGCGGCACCAAGTGGGGCGACGAGATCACCGAGGTGATCGAGCAGCTCGCGGCGATGCCGGAGATGGTGGAGAAGGTCCTGGACACGATGGAGCCGGTGCGCGAGCTGGCCCGTTCGCTCAGCGACGCCGGTTCGGTGCTGTTCCTGGGCCGGCACGTGGGCTACCCGGTGGCCCTGGAGGGTGCGCTCAAGCTCAAGGAGCTGGCGTACATGCACGCCGAGGGCTTCGCGGCGGGCGAACTCAAGCACGGCCCGATCGCGCTGATCGAGGAGGGCCTGCCGGTCGTGGTGGTGGTTCCGTCGCCGCGCGGGCGCTCGGTGCTGCACGACAAGATCGTGTCCAACATCCAGGAGATCCGGGCGCGCGGCGCGCGCACCATCGTGATCGCCGAGGAAGGTGACGAGGCGGTCGTGCCGTACGCCGACCACCTGGTGCGCATCCCCGTCACGCCGGTGCTGCTGCAGCCGCTGGTGTCCACCGTGCCGCTCCAGGTGTTCGCGTGTGAGCTGGCCACGGCCAAGGGCCACGAGGTGGACCAGCCGCGCAACCTGGCGAAGTCGGTCACGGTCGAGTAGTTCGATCCGGCTCCTCGGCCGCCCCGCGCCTCCTCGAACGAGGCGGCGCGGGGCGGCTTTTGCGTGGTGGGGCGGGACGCCTGGGGGTGCCTCGTGCGGATCAGCCCAGGTGGGTGTCGCCCTGGGCGATCAGGAGCTTGCGCAGCAGGCCGTTGAGCTGGTTGCGCTCGCCCTCGTCGAGCACGGCGAGGAAACGACCCTCGTTCTCCAGGTGGCCCAGCAGGATGTCGTCCACGAGCCGGACCCCCTCGGGAGTCAGCCTGACCATGACCGAGCGGCGGTCCTCCGCGCTGACCGAGCGCTCGACCAGCCCCTTCTGAGTGAGTTTATCCACCCGGTTGGTGATCGCGCCCGAGGTCACCATCGCCGAGCGCAGCAGGGTGCCGGCGCTGACCCCCTCCACGCCACCGGAGCGGCGCAGGGTGGCCAGCACGTCGAACTCGGAGAAGTCGAGCCCGTACCGGGCGAAGTAGGTGCGCAACGTCTGGTCGATGTACCGGCGCAGTCGGTTCATCCGACCCACCGCCGCCATCACGTCGAGGCTGCTCGGATCGATGTCGGGGCGCTCGCGGTGCCATTGGTCCCATACGTCGTCGATGGCGTCGCGGGTGTCCACGTCGCGTGTGTCGCGTTCGGTCATGCCGCCAATTTATCTCAACGCTCATCTACTTGACGCTCGCAGATCTTGGGTATTTACTTATCTCAACGTTCAGATAGTCAGTGCTCGCAAAACTAACGTTGAGGTGAATGTCATGGCGGTTCAGGGTGGTAGCAGGGGACTCGGTCGCGTGGGGATGCTCCTGGCGACGGCCGTGGCCCCGGCCACGTGGGGGACCACCTACCTCGTGACCACGGAGATGCTTCCGGCGGACCGCCCGCTGCTCGCCGCCGGCGTGCGGGCGCTGCCCGCGGGCCTGCTCCTGGTCGCCCTGTCCAGGAGAATGCCGACCGGGGTGTGGTGGTGGCGGTCGTTCGTCCTCGGCATGCTCAACGTGGGGCTGTTCTTCCCGCTGATCTTCGCCGGCGCCTACCGCCTGCCCGGCGGGGTCGCGGCCACGATCGGCTCGGTATCGCCGCTGATCGTCGCGGGCCTGTCGGTCCTGATCCTCAAGGTCCGGCCGCAGGCGCGGGTGCTGCTCGCCGGCATCGGCGGCGTGGTCGGGGTCGCCCTGCTCGTGCTCAGCTCGCAGGCGAGGATCGACCCGATCGGTGTCGGGCTGATGTTGCTCGCCACCACCTTGATGGCGACGGGCGTGGTGATGTCGGCGCGCTGGGGCCGGCCCGAGGGCGTGTCGCTGTTGGCCACCACCGGCTGGCAGCTCACCGTCGGCGGCATGGTGATCGTCCCGCTGATGTTCGCGATCGAGGGCATGCCGCCGGTGCCCACCGGCCGCAACCTGCTCGGCTTCGGCTACCTGGTCCTGATCGGCACCGCCCTCGCCTACGTGCTGTGGTTCCGCGGCATCGAGCGCCTCGGCGCCGGCGTGGCGTCCTTCCTCGGACTGGTCAACCCGGTGGTCGCCACGCTCGCCGGCCTGGTCGTGCTGAGCCAGACACTGACCCCGCTTCAGGTGCTCGGGCTGGTCGTCGCCTTGGGTGCGATGCTGCTCGGCCAGCGGCAGCCCAAGCGTCGCACCGAGGTCCGGGTCGGCTTGCCGGTCACCCTGGTCAAGGGCGCCACGGACACGAAGGAGCGGAACCGGGCCGAGGTCGTCGAGGCCTCGTGACCCGACAGCACGATCACGCGGTGCCCACCGGGCCGCATCCCCTCCGGGATGCGGCCCGGGCTCGTGTGTGCCCGGATCCGGGCAGGCTCGGGCCGGGCGCGGATGCGGTGTTTGTAGGCTCGGGGCGTGATCATCGGTGTGGGTATCGACGTCGCGGACATCGCGCGGTTCGGACAGTCGCTGGAACGGACCCCGGGGCTGGCCGATCGGCTCTTCACCGATGGCGAGCGCTGGGTGCGCCCGGGACAGGAACGCGGCGTCGCATCGCTGGCCGCCCGGTTCGCCGCCAAGGAGGCGCTGGCCAAGGCGCTCGGCGCGCCGACCGGGCTGCACTGGCGAGACGCCGAGGTGACCACCGAGGACTCGGGCCGGCCGCTGCTCACGGTCCGGGGCACGGTGGCCGCGCGGGCCGCCGAACTGGGCGTGCGGCACTGGCATGTGTCGCTCAGCCACGACGCGGGCATTGCTTCCGCTGTCGTGATCGCCGAGGGCTGAGGGGGCGCAGCATGCGGGCAGCGCACGAAGTCGCACGGGTACGGGCCGCGGAGGCCGCGCTGATGGCCACGCTGCCCGAGGGCACGCTGATGCGGCGCGCCGCGGCGGGCCTGGCGAACACGTGCGTACGACTGCTCGGCCGGGTCTACGGTGCGCGGGTCGCTCTGCTCGTGGGCAGCGGCGACAACGGCGGGGACACCCTGTACGCAGGCGGTCTGCTGGCTCGACGCGGGGCGCGGGTGGACGCGCTGCTGCTCGCGCCGGAGCGGGCCCACCCGGGCGGCCTGGCCGCGGCGCGGCGGGCCGGTGTTCGGGTGTGGGACGCTCGCGAGCCGGCCCGATCCGACCTGATCGACCTGCTCGGGCGGGCCGACCTGGTACTGGACGGGATCGTCGGGATCGGCGGCCGCGGCGCGCTGCGCCCACCCGCCCCCGAACTGCTCACGCACGTGCGGGACGCGATCGTGGTCGCGGTCGACGTGCCCAGCGGGGTGGACGCGGACACCGGGCGGGTCGAGGGCGCCGCGGTCCGCGCCAAGGTGACGGTCACCTTCGGCACCTACAAGCCCGGCCTGCTGGTCGACCCCGGCGCGGCCCACGCCGGAGTGCGGCATCTGGTCGACATCGGACTCGACCCGCATCTGCCGGACGCGCGGCTGACCGTCCTGCACCACGAGGACGTGGCCCGACTGTTGCCCGCGCCCTCGGCCGAGAGCGACAAGTACTCGCGCGGGGTGCTCGGCGTGGTCGCCGGCTCGCCCAGATATCCCGGCGCGGCGGTGCTCGTGGTCGGCGCGGCCGTGCGCGGCGGCGTGGGCGCGGTCCGCTGCGCCGGCCCCGCGGACGTGCTGGGCCCGGTGCTGGCGGCCTGGCCGGAGACGCTGGCCACCACATCGAGGCCGGCCGACGCCGGTCGGGTGCAGGCCTGGGTGGTGGGCCCGGGGCTGGACACCGACCCGGACGCCGAGGCGCGCTGGACGAGCGTGTTGCGGTCGCAGGTGCCCGTACTGGTGGACGCGGACGGGCTGACCCTGCTCGCCCGGACGAAACCCGGCACCTGGTCGGCCCCCACGCTGTTGACCCCGCACGCGGGTGAGGCGGTGCGCCTGTTCGCCGCCGCCGGTGTCGAGGCGACCCGCGAGCGGATCGAGGCCGAGCGGCTGGAGCACGCGCGCAGGCTCGCCGCGCTCTACGACTGCGTGGTGCTCCTCAAGGGCACGACGACGGTGATCGCCGCGCCCGACGGCCGGGCCCGGGTCAATCCCACCGGCACGCCGTGGCTGGCCACCGCGGGCAGCGGCGATGTGCTCTCCGGCTTGGCCGGCGCGCTGCTCGCGGCGGGCCTGGACGCGCTGGACGCCGGCTCGGTGGCCGCCTATCTGCACGGCCTGGCCGCCCGCGCGCTGCCGGGCCCGGTGACCGCGCCGGACCTGATCCGGGCGTTGCCGGCGGTGTGGGCGGACGTCACAGGCACGTGACAGGGACGCCGGCCCGGCACGGGCCTGCCACACTGGGAGTCTTGAGTTCCGGGACGCGGACCCGGATCCGTCCGGGACCGAGGTCCGGATTCTCGTCGCTGACCGTCGTCGGAAGGACCACCAGTCACATGCGTGCCGAGGCGCGGATCGATCTCGATGCGATTCGGGGCAACATCGCGGCCGTACGCGCACGCGTGGGTTCGGCGGCGGTGATGAGCGTGGTCAAGTCGGACGCCTACGGGCACGGCATGGTCCCGTGCGCGCGAGCGGCCCGTGAGGCCGGCGCCACGTGGCTGGGCACCGCGGTGGTCGAGGAGGCGCTCGCGCTGCGTGCGGCGGGCGACACCGGCCGGGTGCTCACCTGGTTGTGGGCTCCCGGGGACGCGTTCGAGGACGCGGTGCGCGCGGATGTGGACATCTCGGTGAGCGGGCTCTGGGCGATGCGCGAGGTGGTGGAGGCCGCCCGTGCGGCGGGCCGGACCGCGCGCGTGCACCTCAAGGCCGACACCGGCCTGGGGCGCAACGGCTGCACGCCCGCCGACTGGCCGGCCCTGGTGGACGCCGGACTCAAGGCGCAGGCCGACGGCACCGTCGAGGTGGTCGGCCTGTGGTCGCACTTCGCCTGCGCTGACGAGCCCGGGCACCCCTCGGTCCCGGCCCAGCTGACCGAGTTCACCGCGATGTCGGCGTACGCCGAGGGCTGCGGGGTCACCCCCGAGGTGCGGCACATGGCCAACTCGCCGGCGACCCTGCTGTTGCCGCAGACGCACTTCGACCTGGTCCGGGTGGGCCTGGTCAGCTACGGCCTCTCGCCCGTGCCGCAGGTCGGCGGCCCCGCCGACTTCGGGCTGCGCCCCGCGATGACACTGGCGGCGAGCCTGGCCGGGGTCAAGCGGGTGCCGGCCGGGCACGGCGTGTCCTATGGGCATTCGTGGATCGCGCCGCGGGACACCACGCTCGCGCTGGTGCCCACCGGCTATGCGGACGGCATCCCCAGGCACGCCGGCAACGTCGGCCCGGTCCTGGTGGCCGGCCGCCGGCGCACCATCGTGGGTCGGGTCGCGATGGACCAGTTCGTGGTCGACCTCGGCGACGACGAGGCCGCCGCGGGCGACGAGGCGATCCTGTTCGGCCCGGGCGATCGGGGCGAGCCCACCGCCGAGGACTGGGCCCGGGCGATCGACACGATCAGCTACGAGATCGTCACCCGGATTGGCGTGCGGGTGCCTCGCGTGTACACCGGAGCGGCCACCACCGGAACGGCCACCACCGGAACGGCCGACACCGGGACGGCCGCGCCATGACCACCCCCATGCCGGTCGGCTCCGGCGGCGGCCGTGCGCTCGGCCGTCGGGCCGGCATCGTGGGCGCCGCGGTCGGCGTGCTCGCGGCCGGTGCCGCCGCGGGCGTGGCGATCGAGCGGATGACCGTCGGGCGGGCGTTCCGCCGGCGCACCGAGGCCCAGTTGGACGCGCTGGCCGAGTTCGGCACCCTGCGCGGCGAACCGCACATCGTCACCGCCGCCGACGGCGTCGAGTTGTACGCCGAAGTCGACGGCAACCGCGACGCCGCGGTGACCGTGGTGCTGTGTCACGGCTACTGCCTGGACATGGACTGCTGGCACTACCAACGGGCCGAACTGCGCGAGGAATACCGCCTGGTCCTGTACGACCAGCGCAGCCACGGCCGGTCCGGCCGCGGCGCGCCGGAGACCTCGACGATCGACCACCTCGGCGCGGACATGTACACGGTGCTGACCGAACTGGCGCCCGAGGGACCGCTGGTGCTGCTGGGCCACTCGATGGGCGGAATGACCATCATGGCGCTGGCCGACCAACACCCCGAGCTGTTCGGGGACCGGGTGATCGGCGTCGCGCTGATGAACACCTCGGCGGGCCGCTGGGCGACCGTGACGCTGGGCATCCCCGCGGCCGGCGCCCGGCTGGTGCACCGGATAGCGCCGGGATTGCTGCGCACACTCGGCCGTCGGGCCGCACTGGTGGAGGCGGGCCGGCGGGCCGCCCGGGATCTGGTCTACCTGTTCACCGAGCGGTACGCGTTCGACTCCGAGGTGGACCCGACCCTGGTGCGCTTCACCGACCGGATGATCTCCGGCACCCCGATCGACGTGATCGCCGAGTTCTTCCCGGCCTTCGAGGCGCACGACAAGCTGGCCGCGCTGCCCGCGCTGACGGATGTACAGACGCTCGTGGTGGCCGGCGAGGGCGACCTGATCGCGCCGGCCTCGCACAGCGAGGCGATCAAGGAGGCGCTGCCGGGCGCCGAGTTGTTGATCGTGCCGCAGTCGGGACACCTGACCCCACTGGAGCATTCGGAGGTGGTGAACGCGGCGCTGCGTGGGCTTCTCGCGCGCGCCACGAGTGCACCGAGGCGGCGCGTCGGGCGATCCGGTGGGCACACGTGCGACGGATCGTCGGTACAGGTCGGAATCGACGGGGACCGGGATCCTGATGGACAGTGATCCCGAGCAGTGATCCCGAGTCGCGACCCCGAGCACAACCGGGGGCCGGCCCGGGGACGACGGACCCGAGGCGGTTCGGGCCCGTGAGTTCGGCGTGTGGGAGTGCTGAAGTGGTGCGAAGTGTGACTGTCACGGTCGCCGGCGGCGCGGACACGCGCGCGCTCGGCGCGCGCCTGGCGAAGCTGTTGCGGGCCGGCGACCTGATCGTGCTGTCCGGCGGGCTCGGTGCGGGCAAGACGACGCTGACCCAGGGCATCGGGGTCGGCCTGGGCGTGCGCGGCGCGGTGACCTCGCCGACGTTCGTGATCGCCCGGGTACACCCGTCCGAGGTCGGCGGGCCGGCCCTGGTGCACGTCGACGCCTACCGGCTCGGCGGCTCGGCGGACGTCACCGCCGAGATCGACGGCCTGGATCTGGACGCGTCGCTGGCGGAGTCGGTGACCGTGGTCGAGTGGGGCGAGGGCATGGTCGAGGAACTGACCGAGGACCGCCTGGAGATCGCCATCGCGCGCGATCCGGCCGGTGCGGACCCGCTCGCGGAGAGCCCGACCGACTTCGCCGGCGACGAGGTGCGCACGATCGTGGTGACCGGGGTCGGCGCCCGCTGGGCGAGCGCCGACCTGGACGCGCTGACCGGCTGACCGGCCGACGGATCAGCGGCCGGGTGTCGCCGGCGATGCGGGGGTGTTCGGGGCTTTGGGCGAGTTCGGGGCCCGGCTGGGCGGGCGGCTGGTCGCTCCGCCGCCGGAGCCGGTCGGCCCGGCCGACGTGGCCGGTGGACGGGTGCCGGTCGCCGGGGGAGTGGTCGGCGGCGCGGTGGTGCCGGTGTCGCCGCCGGCCGGCGGGCTGCTGCTTGCGGTGGCCGGGGCGCTGGGTGTGGCGGTGGAGGTGTCCGGCGGCACCAGGCTGGTGTCCGGGCCGCCGAGGCCGCCCGAGGTGTCCTCCGGGAACTCGGCGACCGGTTGCCCGGCGAGCGCGGCCCGCATGTAGGTCGTCCACATCCGGGTCGGCAGGTTGCCGCCGTCAACCCGGGACAGGCCGGCGACCCCGGACATGGACAGGAACGCGTGGGTGTTCGCGTCCTCGCGGAACATCCCCACCGAGGTGGCCAGGTCCGGGGTGTATCCGACGAACCACGCCGAGCGGTTGTCGTCGGTGGTGCCGGTCTTGCCCGCCGCCGGGCGGTTCAGCGCCTGTGCGCGAAAACCGGTGCCGTCGTCCACGACGCCGCGCAGGACCTGGGTGACGGCGTCCGCCTGCTGGGTGTCGTAGGCGTTCTTCGCGTCGTGCTCGGGCAGGTCGACGCTGTCGCCGGAGCGGGTCAGCTTGTCCACCGGGTAGGCGTCACGCTGCTTGCCCTCGGCCGCGAAGGTGGCGTACGCCGAGGCCATGTCCAGCGCACTGGGCGTGGAGGTGCCCAGCGACACGGAGGGCACCGGTTGCAGGCCCGGCGTGCTCGTGGGCAGTCCCGCGTCCACCGCGGCCCGCACCACCCGGTCGGGGCCGACGTCCATGCCGAGTTGGGCGTAGACGGTGTTCACCGACTTGTCCATCGCCCGGGCCAGGCTGATCTGCCCGTAGCTGACGCCGTCCTCGTTGCCGGGTTGCCACGGCACGCCGTCCTGGAGTACGGGCTTGCCGTTCGGGTAGCGGATCACCACGTTGTCGTTGCCGTTGTACATCGTGCGGGGGCTGATCCGGTCGCGCCTGCCGTCCCCGTCCTGCACCCCGTCGCGCAACCCCGCCGCGAGCACGAACGGCTTGAACGTGGAGCCGACCTGCACATCGCGGCGGGTGGCGTCGTTGACGAACTGTTTGACGTAGTTCGGGCCGCCGTAGATCGCGACGATCCGCCCGGTGTCGGGCTCCACGGATGCGGCGGCGACCCGCACGCCGACGTCGGCCGAGCGTTGCGCCGGGTCCAGCGACTGGGCGAGCTGATCCTGCACGGTCTGGTAAAGCGCCTCGGTCTTGCGCTTGTCGAACGTGGTGGTGATCGCATAGCCGCCGGCGTCCAGGCGGTCCTCGTCGACCACCTTGTGGTCGAGCAGATAGCGCTTGGCCATCTCCACCAGGTAGCCGTTGACGCCGGCCAGGTTGGCCGCCGGACGCGGGTCGATGGGTTCGGGGAAGACCATGCCGGCGCGTTGCTCGGGAGTGAGCCACTTCTGCTTGACCATGCCGTCCAGCACGTAGTTCCAGCGCGCGAGCACCCGCCGGCGGCCCGCTTCGGTGCTGTTGCGCACGTCGTTGGCGCTGGGCGCGTTCAGCAGCACGGCGAGGTAGGCGCCCTGCTCGACGGTGAGTTGCCCGACGTCGATGCCGTAGTACGCCTGTGCGGCCGCCTCGATCCCGTACGCCCCGCGGCCGAAGTACACGCTGTTGAGATACCCGGTGAGGATGTCGTCCTTGGAGACGGTGCGATCGAGCTTGACCGAGATGATCGCCTCCTTGAACTTGCGCGCCAGCGTCTGCTCCTGGGTGAGGTAGACGTTCTTGACGTACTGCTGGGTGATCGTCGAGCCGCCCTGCAGACCGCCTGTGCCGCCCGCGGCGTTGCTCAGCAGGGCGCGGGCGGTGCCGGTGATCGAGACGCCGGAGTTGGAGTAGAACGAGCGGTCCTCGGCGGCGAGCACCGCGCGTTGCACGTCGAGCGGGATCGCGGACAGCGGCACGGTCTGCCGGTTGGTGGAGCCGGTGCGGGTGATCTCGGTGCCGTCGTTCCAGTACCAGACGTTGCTCTGCTGCCGGGCCTGGGCGTTGACGGTGCGCGGGACCGGGGTGACCGCGTAGACCAGGCCGACGGCGGCGAACAGGCCGGAGAGCACCAGCAGGACGAGGGTGAGCAGGTGCTTGAACGAGGGCAACCAGCGCCGGAGTCCGTGCCGATTGCTGCGCGGATAGTCGAACAGCCTGCGCCGGGGAGTCGGCCCTTGGACGTCGCCGGGACCGCTCGGGCCGGAGGAGTCGTGCGCCACGCCGCCCCCATTTCCTCGGTGCCATTGCCCTGACGGGCCCTGCCCGGTCAGTCGCGGCGCCCCGTGGGGCGGGTGTGACCGGAGGGATCATCATCCTGATGATAGGTGGGCAATACGTGGAAATAGCCTCGAAACGGGGCAATGGTGGGCGTGGCGTGGCATATCGGACCGCAGGCGGGTCAGGGCACCACGATGACAGGTGTGCCGACCGGGGCGAACGCCCACAGGGCGGCGCCGTCCTCCGTGGTGGAGCGGATGCCCGCGCTCTGCTTGCCGGGTGGGGCGGAGGTCCGCGGGCGGGCGGTGCCGCTGGGGGAGGGGCCGGGCTTTTGGCCGGTGTCGATCTGGTCCAGCGGGGTGTCGGTGGCCGCGAAACCCAGCGGGATGCCCTGCACCGCCCCGAAGCGCACGGAGTAGCTGATCCGCAGGTTGTCGCTGCCGGTCTGCGCCTCCTCCTTCTTCAGGGTCACCTGGTACGAGCCCCGCTGTGGCTTGACCGGCGCGTTCGCGACCCGGTACTCGCGCAGCGTCCGCTCGGCCTCGTCGACCAGCCAGACGTGGCTGTCCTTGAGCGAGTAGACGACCCGCTTGCCGGTGCCGGAGTTGGCGGGCACGGGCGGCGCGACGTAGACCGGAGGCGCGGGTGACCCGGACACGGGGGACGGTGTCGGCGTGCTCGTGCGCGCTATCCCCCGGCTGTCCGGCGCCGAGTTCGCGGCTTGGGCCGCGAGGAAGCCGACGCCGACCAGCGCGGCGATGGTGATGCCCGCGACGGCCACGCCCGGGTTGAGCCGCTTCGCCATTGCCTTGGGTCCTTCTTCCGCCGTGTGGTGGCCTCCATGGTGCCGGCAGGTGCCGTCCGTGCGTTGGAGCCGGGTGCACTTTTCGTTCGCCGCGGGGCGCCGACGGGCGGGTCGCCGCGTGTGGTCGGAGCCCGGTGCGGTGCCGTGCTCTTCGCGGGGGCGCCTCGACCAAGGCCTGAGGGCGCCGCGTGGGTCGGTAGCCTGGTGTGGTGCTGCTGCTTGCCTTCGACACCGCGACCCCGGCCGTTACGGTCGCCCTCCACGACGATTTCGGCGTACTCGCCGGTTCCACCCGGGTCGACGCACGTCGACAGGGCGAACTGCTCGCGCCCGGCATCGTCGACGTGCTGCGGGCGGCGGACCGGACCCGCGCCGAGCTCACCGACATCGCGGTCGGCGTGGGTCCCGGCCCGTACACCGGACTGCGGGTGGGCATCGTGACCGCCCTCGCGCTGGGCGACGCGCTCGGCATCCCCGTGCACGGCGTGTGCACCCTAGACGCGCTCGCGTACGCGGCGGGCCGGGACGGCGCCGTCACCGGGCCGTTCCTGGCGGCGACCGACGCGCGGCGCAAGGAGGTCTACTGGGCGCGGTACGACGAGGCGGGTGCGCGGGTGGCGGGCCCGGCGGTGGATCGTGCGGGCGACCTGGCCGAGGAGGTCCGGGCGCTGCCGGCGGTGGGCGCGGGTGCCGCGCTGTACGCCTCGGCGTTCGCCGACGCGCGGTTGCCGGAGCATCCGGATGCGGCGGCGCTGGCGGCGTTCGCCGTGGAGCGGTTGCTGGGGGGTGGCGGGTTGCTTGCTCCGGAGCCGTTGTATCTGCGTCGGCCCGATGCGCAGGTTCCCGTGGGGTACAAGGTTGTTACGCCCGATGGGTCGGGGGTTCGGGCCTAGCGTGGTGCTCTTGGGCTTGCGCCGGGCGGGCTGATTTGGCCTCAAGCGCCGGCCGGGCTGGGTGGCCTCAAGCGCCGGCCGGGCTACTTGGCCTCATGCGCCGGCCGGGCTGGGTGGCCTCAAGCGCCGGCCGGGCTACTTGGCCTCAAGTGCCGGCCGGGCTGGGTGGCCTCATGCGCCGGCCGGGCTACTTGGGCTCAAGTGCCGGGCGGGCTACTTGGGCTCAAGTGCCGGGCGGGCTGGTTGGCCTCAAGTGCCGTTGCCCTCGTGTGCTGGGTGGGCTCGAGTGTTGGTTGGGTTGCTTGGGCTTGGGTGTTGGGCGGGTTGGTTGGGCTCGGGGGGTTGGTGGGGCTGTCTATAGACTTCGGGCATGGAGAGCGGGTCTCGGCTGCGGCGGATGCGGTGGTGGGACATCGAGGCCGTCATGCGACTCGAGCATGAGCTGTTCGTCGAGGATGCGTGGTCGGCCGGGATGTTCTGGTCCGAGTTGTCCGAGCCCGAGTTGCGTCATTACGTGGTCGCCGAGGACGAGGCCGGGGGGCTGGCCGGTTATGCCGGGCTCGCGGTGATCGGGGACGAGGGCGACGTGCAGACGATCGGGGTGCGCCGCGATCGGTGGGGGAGGGGTCTGGGCGCGGTGCTGTTGACCGAGCTGCTCTCCCTGGCGGTCGAACGCGGCTGTCGGGACGTACTGCTGGAGGTGCGCGTGGACAACGCCCGCGCACAGGCGCTCTACGAGCGCTTCGGATTCAAGGGGATCGGCGTGCGGCGGGGCTACTACCAGCCCGCCAACGTGGACGCGCTGGTGATGCGCTGCGATCTCCGGGAACGTCGGGAAGGAACGGCCATCGGTGGCTGACGAACCACTCGTCCTCGGCATCGAGACCTCGTGCGACGAGACGGGCATCGGCATCGTGCGCGGCACCACGCTGCTCGCGGACGCGATCGCCTCCAGCGTCGACGAGCACGCCAGGTTCGGCGGTGTCGTGCCGGAAGTGGCCAGCCGTGCGCACCTGGAGGCGATGGTGCCCACGGTGCGCCGCGCGCTCGCCGACGCCGGCGTCACGATGCACGACATCGACGCGATCGCGGTGACCTCGGGTCCCGGTCTGGCGGGTGCGCTGTTGGTCGGCGTCGCGGCCGCCAAGGGCTACGCGGTCGCGCTGGACAAGCCGCTGTACGGCGTCAACCACCTGGCCTCGCACGTGTGCGTGGACCAGTTGGAGCACGGGAAGCTGCCCGAGCCGTGCATGGCGCTGCTGGTCTCCGGCGGGCACTCCTCGCTGCTTTTGGTCCCGGACATCACCGCCGACGTGCGTGCGCTCGGGTCGACCATCGACGATGCGGCCGGCGAGGCGTTCGACAAGGTCGCGCGCGTGCTCGGGCTCGGTTTCCCGGGCGGGCCGGTGATCGACCGGTGGGCGCGCGAGGGCGACCGCTCGGCGATCGCGTTCCCGCGTGGGCTCACCGGACCGCGGGACGCGCCCTTCGACTTCTCCTTCTCCGGCCTCAAGACCTCGGTCGCGCGCTGGGTCGAGGCCCGGCAGCGGGCCGGCGAGACGGTGCCGGTGGCGGACGTCGCGGCCTCCTTCCAGGAGGCGGTCGTGGACGTGTTGACCCGCAAGGCGATCCGCGCCTGCAAGGAGAACGGCGTCGAGCACCTGATGATGGGCGGCGGTGTCTCCGCCAACTCGCGCCTGCGGGCGCTGGCGCAGGAGCGCTGCGACGCGGCCGGGATCGTCCTGCGGGTGCCGCGGCCGGGCCTGTGTACCGACAACGGTGCGATGGTGGCCGCGCTCGGCGCCGAGATGGTCGCCCGGGACCGAGCCCCCTCCACGCTGTCCATCCCGGCCGACTCCTCGATGCCGGTCACGGTGTCGCAGGCGCTCTAGAACCTGTCTTCGATCCCCCGTCGGGCTCCGCGGTCCAGTGGATGAAGACGGGCCCTGGCGGCGACGCCGCGCACGAGACGGCACCGGCGAACGGGAGAGGCGAGATGGCGATCGCGGCGATGTGGGAGGCCAGGACGGAGGCCGGTCGGGGGGCGGCGCTGGCCGAGTGGGTGCATGCCTCGGCGCTGCCGGCCGTCGTCGGCGCGCCTGGCCTGGAACGGGTCGAGGTGTTCGCCGCCGCCGGGCAGGACGGCGATCGGGTGGTGGTGATCGCGCTGTGGACCGGGTCGCCGGTGCCGCTGCCCGAGCCGCCGGCCGCGTTGGTCGCCCGTCCGCCGCACGCCTGGAGCTTCGAACGGCTCAGCGTCGGCCCCTGACGGGCTCCGGGGCTCGGGGCGCATTCTCGTCCGCGCAACACTCGACCCGCATCCGTCGAGGAGGCCATTCGCAAGCCGGACGCGGGTCGAGTGCCTTGGCTGATGGCTGCGTGCCGCCGCACGTGCCATTGGCCTTGCCGGGAGTGTGCCCAGCTCATCGGCTGCTCAACAGTCCTTCGACAGTCCCTTGAACAGGCCTTGTCCGGACCGTGACAGGCCGCTGCGGCGCGTAGCGTGAGGCGGATCGGACCAGGCGAACGAAAGGCCCCTGCGACAGTGGTGCATCGAACGGTACAAAAGCGGCGGGGCGCGGCCCCCGCCTCGACCTGGGTCGGCGTGGCCGGCCTGCTGCTGGTCGCACTGACCGGCTGCGGCGGCTCGGACGACACCGCGACGGTCAAGGCGACCAAGCGGCCCTCCGACGGCGCGTCCCCCGGCCCCACCAAGCCCACCCCCGCCGCGAAGCCGGACACCCCGGGCGCCGACGCGGCCGCGCTCGCCGAGAAGTGGAACCTGAAACCGTTCGCCCCGCCGCCGGCCCCGCCCGCGGTCAAGCCGATAAAGGCCGGCGGAGCCAAGCCGCCGGTGGTGGAGAAGATTCCCACCCAGGAGAAGATCGTGTTCATCACGATCGACGATGGGGCGGAGAAGGATCCCAAGTTCCTGGACATGATGCGGGACCTGCGGATCCCGGTGTCGATGTTCCTCAACGACACCTACGTGCGGCAGGACCCGGAGTACTTCCGAAAGCTCCAGGCGCTCGGCGCCACCGTGCAGAACCACACGCTGTCCCACCCCGACCTCAAGACCCTGAGCGCGGACGCGCAGAAGCACCAGATCTGCGGCCAGCAGGACCGGCTCGCGGAGATCTACGGCAAGCGCCCGACGCTGTTCCGCCCGCCCTACGGCAACTGGAACGCGACCACGCAGACGATGGCCGGCGGCTGCGGCGGGATCGAGGCCATCGTCAAGTGGCAGGAGTCGATGCAGATCAACGACATGCAGTACGTCGGCGAGAAGAAGCTGCACCCGGGCGACATCATCCTGGCCCACTTCCGCGGGCCGAGTGATCTCAAGGGCACCACGATGACCGAGATGTTCGGCAACATGCTGCGCAAGATCCAGGCCCAGGGCTACACGATCGCGCGTCTGGAGGACTACATCGGCTAGGGCGTGTCCGGCGGAACTCGGCAAATTTTGGCGGGCCTTGGCGAATCTCGGCGGGCCTCGGCGGAGTCGGACGGGGCTCGACCCCGTGACGGCGAGGAGGCCGCCGGCTACCCCGGCGACACCGGCTGCCCGATCAGCATGGTGGGTGCGCCCGCCACCCGGGTCAGCAGCACCGTGGCCGCGTTCGGGCCGGTCGGCCTGACCCGGCGGCGAACCTCCTCCGGCTCGACCGCCGAACCGCGCTTCTTGACGGTGAGGTTGCCGACGCCGCGTTCGCGCAGCAGGGCCTTGAGCCGCTTCAGGTTGAACGGCAGCACGTCGGTGATCTCGTACACACTCGCGAACTCCGTGCCCACCAGCCGGTCCGAGGTCAGGTAGGCGATCGTCTCGTCCACCAGGTTGCCGTCCACCAACTCGCCGACCTCGGACACCAGGTGCGCCCGGATCACCGCGCCGTCCGGCTCGTAGAGGTATCGGCGGACCGGTCCCACCGGCGCCGGGCGGGCCCGGCCCGAGCTCAGCGCCGCGCCGCCGGGCAGCACGGTGGCGCGCAGGTTGGTGTGCGCGAGCCGGCCCCACCACAGCACCGCCTCCTTGACGTCGCCGCGATCGGAGACCCACTCGGCCTCCATGCCGACGGGCACGATCTCGTGCGGGATGCCCGGCGCGACCTTGGCCGCGCCGCAGGGCACCCGGGCGGCGAGCGCGCTCAGGAAGGAGAACGGCGGCGAGTACGCCTCGGGGTCGAACGTGCGCCCGCGTGCGGTGCGTCGGGCCGGGTCGATCAGCGCCGCGTCGTAGGCGTCGAGGTCCACGTCGGTCACGTCCGCGCACTCGACCGTGAGCAGATGCGCCAGACCCAGCGCGTCGGCGTTGGCCCGGGCCGCCGCGCAGGTCAGCGGGTCCAGGTCGACCGCGTGTACGGCGATTCCGGCGCGGGCCAGCGCGAGCGCGTCGCCGCCGATGCCGCAGCACAGGTCCACGGCCCGGTCGATCCCGCCCGCCGCGACCAGCCGGGCGGCCCGATGCTCGGCCACCGAGGTGCGGGTGGACTGCTCCAGCCCGTTGGGCGTGAAGTACATCCGCGCGGCGTCCGCGCCGAACTTGGCCCGCCCGCGCTGCCGCAGCCGGGACTGGGTGAGCGCGGCGGCCACCAGCTCCGGCGGGTGTTCACGACGCAGCCGGGTGGCCAACGACAGCTCGTCGCCGACCTCGTGGTCGGCGAGCACGTCCAGCAGCGAACGGCCCTCGTCGGTCAGCAGCGCGGTGAAAGCTTCGGTGTGCACGCGGCCATTCTCGCCGAGCCCGGCCGAGGCGCCGATCGACGGCCACCGGTATGAACAATGCGGTCCGACGCGCTGAATCTGGCACTCTGGTTGACGGAGTGCTAACCGCCACCTAGTGTCTGTGCTGGCACTCTCCCCATGAGTGTGCCAGTGCGATACGAGCAGGTCCGGCACCCGCGACGACGGATCTGTCCCATCGCCGACAGACATTTTTCCGTGAGATCTCCGAAGGGGGAGGTCGCATCGTGACGACCGCCAACACCAAGGTTGCCATCAAGCCGCTCGAGGACCGCATCGTGGTTCAGACGCTTGAGGCCGAGCAGACCACCGCGTCGGGTCTCGTGATCCCGGACACCGCCAAGGAGAAGCCCCAGGAGGGCGTCGTCCTGGCCGTGGGCCCGGGTCGTTTCGAGGACGGTCAGCGTCTGCCGCTCGACGTGAGCGTCGGTGACACCGTGCTGTACAGCAAGTACGGCGGCACCGAGGTGAAGTACAACGGCGAGGAATACCTCGTTCTCTCGGCCCGCGACGTGCTCGCGATCATCGAGAAGTGACATCGCGCTGACGCGCCGGAACCGGTGACGGTTCGACGACCCCGCCCCGGATCGCCCTGCCCTCGCGGCCGGTGGACCCGGGGCGGAGTCGGTTGTACGACGTCGACTAGCAACCTTTAAGGACGAAGACCCTCATGGCGAAGATCCTCCAGTTCGACGAGAAGGCCCGGCGGTCGCTGGAGCGCGGCGTCAACGCGCTGGCCGACACCGTCAAGGTCACGCTCGGCCCCAAGGGCCGCAATGTCGTGATCGACAAGAAGTTCGGTGCCCCGACCATCACCAACGACGGCGTGACGATCGCCCGTGAGGTGGAACTCGAGGACCCGTACGAGAACCTCGGCGCGCAGCTGGCCAAGGAAGTCGCGACCAAGACCAACGACATCGCGGGTGACGGCACCACCACCGCGACGGTGCTCGCCCAGGCGCTGGTGCGCGAGGGTCTGCGCAACGTGGCCGCCGGCGCGGCCCCGATGGACCTGAAGAAGGGCATCGACCTCGCCGTCGCGGCGGTGTCCGAGCAGCTGCTCGGGACCGCCCGCGCGATCGACGGCAAGGACGACATCGCCGCCGTCGCCGCGCTCTCGGCGCAGGACAAGCAGATCGGCGAGCTGATCGCCGAGGCCATGGACAAGGTCGGCAAGGACGGTGTGATCACCGTCGAGGAGTCCCAGACCATGGGTCTGGAGCTGGAGTTCGCCGAGGGCCTCCAGTTCGACAAGGGCTACCTGTCGCCGTACATGGTCACCGACCAGGAGCGGATGGAGGCCGTCCTCGACGACCCGTACATCCTGATCCACCAGGGCAAGATCTCGGCCATCGCCGAACTGCTCCCGCTGCTCGAGAAGATCATCCAGGCCGGCGCGTCCAAGCCGCTGCTGATCGTCGCCGAGGACGTCGACGGCGAGGCGCTGTCGACCCTGGTCGTGAACAAGATCCGCGGCACGTTCAACGCCGTCGCGGTCAAGGCCCCGGGCTTCGGCGACCGCCGCAAGGCGATGCTGGAGGACATGGCGATCCTGACCGGCGGTCAGGTCATCGCCCCCGAGGTCGGCCTCAAGCTCGACCAGGTCGGCCTGGAGGTGCTGGGCAGCGCCCGTCGCATCACCATCACCAAGGACGCGACCACCCTGGTCGACGGCGCCGGCGACGCCGCCGCGATCGCGGACCGGGTCAAGCAGATCAAGCGCGAGATCGACGACACCGACTCCGACTGGGACCGCGAGAAGCTCCAGGAGCGCCTTGCGAAGCTGGCCGGCGGCGTGTGCGTGATCCGTGTGGGCGCGGCCACCGAGGTCGAGCTCAAGGAGAAGAAGCACCGTCTCGAGGACGCGGTCTCCGCGACCCGCGCGGCCATCGAGGAGGGCATCGTCGCCGGCGGCGGCACCGCCCTGGTGCACGCCGTCTCCGTGCTCGCCGACAACCTCGGCCAGACCGGCGACATCGCGACCGGCGTCGCGGTCGTGCGTCGCGCCGCGGTCGAGCCGCTGCGCTGGATCGCCGAGAACGCGGGCCTCGAGGGCTACGTCATCGTCAACAAGGTGCAGGAACTCGGCGTCGGGCACGGCTTCAACGCCGCCACTGGCGAGTACGGCAACCTGGTCGACTCGGGCGTCATCGACCCGGTCAAGGTGACCCGTTCCGCGCTGCAGAACGCCGCGTCGATCGCGTCGCTGCTGCTCACGACCGAGACCCTGGTCGTCGAGAAGCCGGCCGAGGAAGAGCCCGCCGCGCACAGCCACGGCGGCCACGGCCACTCGCACTAGTTTCACCCGCGACACCCGCGACACCCGCGACACCCCCGACGGGCCCGACCGCTTCCCAGCGGTCGGGCCCGTCGGCCTTTCCGGTGCGGGCCCGATCTGCGAGAGTGCGGGAGCCGTTAGCTGACGGCCCGTCAGGATCCTGGTCGGGCGACTGTCGTCGAGCGCCGTCGGTCGAGCACCATCGAAGGAGAAGCATGGGTACCTACGCGATCACCGGCGCGGCCTCGGGTCTGGGCGCCGCCACCAAGGCCCGCTTGGAGGCGGACGGTCACCGGGTGATCGGCGTCGACCTGCACGACGCCGACGTCGAGGTGGACCTGAGCACCGCAGAGGGTCGTACCGAGGCGATCACGAAGGTCTCCGAGCTGTCCGGCGGCGTGCTGGACGGCTTCGTGCCGTTCGCCGGCCTGGCGGCGGCCACCGGGCGTCCGGGCGGCCTGCTGGTGTCGGTGAACTACTTCGGTGCGATCGCCCTCCTGGAGGGGTTGCGCCCGCTGCTCGCGGCCGGGACGAACGCGTCCGTGGTGCTGATCAGCTCCAATTCCACGACGGCTCAGCCGAACTGGCCGGTCGAGGTGGCCGAGTTGTGTCTGGCGGGCGACGAGGCGGGTGCGGCGAAGGCCACCGAGGCGTTCGGCGAACTCGCCGCGCTCCAGGCATATCCGGCGACCAAGGCCGCGCTCGCGTGGTACGCGCGGACCAGGTGTGCCGAGTACATCGCGGACGGGATCCGGCTGAACGCGATCGCGCCGGGCCTGATCGAGACCCCGATGACGGCCGAGGGACGCAAGGATCCGCTGACCGCCGAGGGTATGGAGATGTTCCTGAGTACGATCCCGGCCGGTCGGGGCGGTCGGCCCGAGGAGATCGCCGCGCTGGTGGCCTTCCTGCTCGGCGGTGAGTCGACGTTCTTCGTCGGCTCGGTGGTCTTCTGCGACGGCGGCACCGACGCGGCGTTCCGCGGCATGGACTGGCCGAAGGTGTGGGAGATGGACATGTCCGCCTTCCGGTAGGCGCTCGGCCGCACGTGGTGACACGTGCGTGACGAGGCTCGGCGGCCCGCCCCGGATCCGGGGCGGGCCGCCGAGCCTCGTTCGGTTGCGGCCTTCGATGTCTCAGTGCCTCAGTGCCTCGGCACCTCGGTGCGCCACCGCCGCCGCTCGCTCCGCGGCGACCCCGTGCCGGCGGTCGCTGTCGAGTTCGACCCGTTCGTCCTCGGTGAGCCCGCCCCATACGCCATACGGCTCGCGCACCTTGAGGGCGTGCGTGGCGCACTGGCGACGGACCGGGCACCGCATGCAGACTTCCTTGGCCGAAGCCTCCCGGGCGACCCTGGCGGCGCCTCGCTCGCCTTCGGGATGGAAGAACAGTGCGCTGTCGACTCCTCGACAGGCTGCCGAGAGCTGCCAGTCCCACAGATCGGCGTTGGGGCCCGGGAGTCGCGAGAAATCAGCCATGACTCGTCCCTCTGCTTATCGCGTACGAGTTGTCGGTGAGCAGGGTTGCCACCTCTGGTGCAGACCGTGCAGAACAGTCGTGATCAAGCGATCAGAAGTAGGTGCGACTGTGTCACGAATTGATCAGTTCCAATCCTAATTCCCACTTATGCACTGAAACCAGAAAAAATTACTCACTCTGGTGGCGTATGGGGTTGTACGGGGCGCGGGTGGGCGCGTCTTGGTGGGAATTGGGGAGGGGTGGAGGTGAGGTGTGGCGGTGTGTGCGTGGGTGGTCACCCGTGCGTGTCCTCGGGCTTGGTCGCCTCGTTGTCGTAGCGGCGGAGCGGAACTCCTCCCGTAACCCTTTCGAGTGATGCTCGTTGGGGTGGGTGAAGCGGTTGGCGACGAAGGCGCGTCGGGGTGGAACCCCGTCCACCGTGCTTCGGGACCGCCGCAAAGGAAACGGTACGTACAGGCGTGGAGGCTCAACGTGACGCGGATCCACTGCGGAGGCCGGCGATGACGACCGTCCTGGTCTGCGACGATTCCCCGCTGGTCCGGGAGACCCTGCGGCGGGCGGTGGCCACGGTCCCCGGCGTCGAGAGGGTGACTACGGCCACGAGCGGCGAGGAGGTGCTGCGGCGCTGGGGCGCGGAGCGGTCCGACCTCGTCCTCATGGACGTGCGGATGCCCGGGCTCGGCGGCGTCGAGGCGGTGCGCCGCCTTCTGGCCGGCGACCCCGGCGCACGGGTGATCATGCTGACGATGGCCGAGGACCTGGACGGCGTGGCCCTCGCGGTCGCCGCCGGGGCTCGGGGATATCTGCACAAGGACGCGTCGCGCGCGGAGTTGCGCGCGACCGTCTCCCAAGCGCTCGCCGACCCGACCTGGCGGCTCGCGCCCCGGCGACTGCGCTCGCCCGACATGGGCGTGGCGCCGACTCTGACGGCGCGTGAGATCCAGGTGCTCGAAGGCATGAGTCACGGGCGCAGCAACGCCGAGATCGGGCGTGAGCTGTTCCTGTCGGAGGACACGGTCAAGACCCACGCGCGCCGGCTGTTCAAGAAGCTGGGCGCATCCGACCGGGCCCACGCGGTCGCGCTCGGCTTCCGGTGGGGACTCGTGCGATGACGCACGCACGCGGGGACGCCCCCGACCCCGGGGGCCCGGGGGGACGCTCCCCGGGTGGGCACGGTCGGTGGGGACTTGTGCGATGACGCGCGCGCCGGCGGCCTTCGACGGGCGAGGGTCCGTGCGGTGATTGCCGTTGCCCGGGGGGCCGGATGAGTCCCCCGGGTCGGCATGGCCGCGATTCGGTCGCCGATCCCTGCATACTGAATGGCATGGGTGGGACCCCCGAGCGAATGCCGGACGAGCCGTACGAAGCACACGCGCAGGCCGACGACGGCATGCGTGCCGTCGTGGTTCGTGCGGTCCAAGGGGACGTGCAGGCGACCGACGAACTGCTCGCGTACGTCCGACCACTGGTGTTGCGCTACTGCCGGGCCCGGCTGGGCCGGGTATCCGGCGCCGAACACGCGGCGGACGACGCGGCGCAGGAGGTCTGCCTGGCGGTGTTGTCGGCGCTGCCGCGCTATCGCGATGAGGGCCGTCCGTTCGAGGCGTTCGTGTTCGGCATCGCGGCACACAAGGTGGTCGACGTGCAGCGCGCCGCGATGCGCGGCGCGGTGCCCACGTGCGATCTGCCCGAGGCGGTGGACGACCACCCGGGCCCCGAGGATCAGGTGGTGCGGCGCAGTGACGCCGCGCACGCCCGGGCGCTGCTCGGCCGCCTGCCGGACAACCTGCGCGAACTGCTCGTGCTGCGGGTCGCCGTCGGGCTCTCCGCCGAGGAGACCGGGCGGGCGATGGGCATGTCGCCCGGCGCGGTGCGGGTCGCGCAGCACCGTGCGTTGACTCGCCTGAGGGCGTTGGCGGGCGAGGAGAAGACCGCGTGAGCGGCGGCGGTGTGCGGCTCGGCGGCCGATCCGGCACCGCCGATCTGGGCCTGCTGCGGCAGGACGACGAGTTCGTCGAGCAGTTGCGGCGGCGCCGTCCCACCCCCGCCCAGGACCGGGTCGCCCGGCTGTTCGGCGCGCTGCTCGCCGAGGTCGACGGCACCGCGGCGAGCCGTCGCCGGGCGGTGCCCGACCGCTGCTGAAGCGGGCCGGGAATGGTGCGGACCCGACGGGCGGTTGTGCTCACCATCGGCAAGCGGGCTCGAAGCACCGCGTGGGGCCAGTAGCATGAACCCTCAATCCACCCATCCGCTTGCCGAGAGCGCGCTCCGCCGTACCCGGGGGCTCGTCCCCGTCTTTTCGAGGAGCGGGCCGGCGGGGAGCGGGCCGGCGGAGCGGTCCATCGGAATACCTTCGGAAGGTGTCATGAGTCTCACGGCCGACGGCGTACCCGAGAAGTTCGCGATGCTCGGGCTGACGTACGACGATGTCCTGCTGCTGCCGGGCGCGTCCGACGTCGTGCCGAGCGAGGTGGACACTTCCGCCCGGGTCACCCGCAACATTCGCGTCCGGATCCCGCTGCTGTCCTCCGCGATGGACACCGTGACCGAGGCGCGGATGGCGATCGCCATGGCCCGCCAGGGCGGCGTCGGGGTGCTGCACCGCAACCTCTCGGTCGAGGACCAGGCCGCGCAGGCGGACACGGTCAAGCGCTCCGAGGCCGGCATGGTGCTGGACCCGATCACCATCGGCGCGGACGCCACGCTCCAGGAAGTCGACGCGCTGTGCGCGCGGTTCCGGATCAGCGGCGTCCCGGTCACCGACGACAACGGTCGCCTGCTGGGCATCGTGACCAACCGTGACCTGCGCTTCGAGGTCGACCACTCGCGCCGGGTGCGCGACATCATGACCCCGATGCCGCTGGTCACCGGCAAGGTCGGCACCACCGGTGACCAGGCGATGGAACTGCTGCGCCGGCACAAGGTGGAGAAGCTGCCGCTGATCGACGACGCGGGCAAGCTGCGCGGGCTGATCACGGTCAAGGACTTCGTCAAGAGCGAGCAGTACCCGAACGCGACCAAGGACGCGGACGGCCGGCTCGTGGTCGGCGCCGCGATCGGTACCGGCGACGACAGCTACCGTCGCGCGCAGGCGCTGGTCGAGGCCGGCGTCGACTTCATCGTGGTGGACAGCGCGCACGGCCACTCGCGCAACGTCCTGGAGATGATCGCCAAGGTCAAGGCGAACACCAAGGTCGAGGTGATCGGCGGCAACATCGCCACCCGCGACGGCGCGCAGGCGCTGATCGACGCGGGCGTGGACGGCGTCAAGGTCGGCGTCGGCCCCGGCTCGATCTGCACCACCCGAGTGATCGCCGGCGTGGGCGCGCCGCAGGTCACCGCGATCTACGAGGCGGCCCAGGCGGCCCGCGCGGCGGGCGTGCCGGTGATCGGCGACGGCGGCCTGCAGTACTCCGGCGACATCGCCAAGGCGATCGCGGCCGGCGCCGACACGGTGATGCTCGGCAGCCTGCTCGCGGGCTGCGAGGAGAGCCCCGGCGACCTGATCTTCATCAACGGCAAGCAGTTCAAGTCCTACCGGGGCATGGGCTCGCTCGGCGCGATGCAGTCGCGCGGCCAGGCCAAGTCCTTCTCCAAGGACCGCTACTTCCAGGACGACGTTCTCTCCGAGGACAAGCTGGTTCCCGAGGGCATCGAGGGCCAGGTTCCCTACCGGGGCCCGCTCTCCGCCGTCGCGCACCAGCTGATCGGCGGCCTGCGCGCGTCGATGGGCTACGCCGGCGCCGCGACCGTCACCGAGCTCCAGGACAAGGGCCGCTTCGTGCGGATCACCTCGGCCGGGCTCAAGGAGTCGCACCCGCACGACATCCACATGACCCAGGAAGCGCCGAACTACCACTCGCGCTAGCTCGCACCGCACCCCGAGGGGCTTCGTCCGTACCGCGGGCGGGGCCCCTCGGCGGTCTGCCCGCCCCGTACCCTGGGACGCGGGGATTTTCCCATCCACCGATTCCAGCAGGAGAGGCGCAACGTGACTGAGGTCGAAATCGGCCGGGGCAAGCGTGGCCGGCGTGCCTATCACTTCGACGACGTCGCCATCGTCCCCAGCCGGCGGACCCGGGACCCCGAAGAGGTCTCGATCGCGTGGCAGATCGACGCGTACCGGTTCGAGCTGCCGTTCCTGACGGCGCCGATGGACAGCGTCGTGTCGCCGCAGACCGCGATCGAGGTCGGTCGCATGGGCGGCTTGGGCGTGCTCAACCTCGAAGGGCTGTGGACGCGCTACGAGGACCCGACGCCGCTGATCGAGGAGATCGGCGCGCTGGACGAGGACGCGGCCACCCGGCGGATGCAGGAGATCTACGCCGAGCCGATCAAGGAGGAGCTGATCGGCGCGCGGATCAAGCAGATCCGCGACTCGGGCGTGGTCACCGCCGCCGCGCTGTCGCCGCAGCGCACCGCGCAGTACCACAAGGCCGTGATCGACGCGGGCGTGGACGTGTTCGTGATCCGGGGTACCACGGTCTCGGCCGAGCACGTGTCCGGGCGGGCCGAGCCGCTGAACCTCAAGCAGTTCATCTACGACCTGGACGTGCCGGTGATCGTCGGCGGTTGTGCGACCTACCAGGGCGCCCTGCACCTGATGCGGGCCGGCGCGGCCGGTGTCCTGGTCGGCTTCGGCGGCGGCGCGGCACACACCACCCGTGGCGTGCTCGGCGTGGCGGTGCCGATGGCGACCGCCGTGGCGGACGTGGCCGAGGCGCGCCGCGACTACCTCGACGAGTCGGGCGGCCGGTACGTGCACGTGGTCGCCGACGGCAGCGTGGGCCGCAGCGGCGACATCGCCAAGGCCGTCGCGTGCGGCGCGGACGCGGTGATGATCGGCTCGGCGCTGGCCCGGGCGAGCGACGCCCCCGGCGCCGGTCACCACTGGGGCTCCGAGGCGCACCACCCCGAACTGCCGCGCGGTCGGCGAATGAACCTGGGCGCGGTCGGCACGCTGGAGGAGATCCTGCTCGGCCCCTCGCACGTGTCCGACGGCTCGATGAACCTGTTCGGCGCGCTGCGTCGGGCGATGGCCACCACGGGCTATTCGGAGCTGAAGAAGTTCCAGCAGGTCGAGGTCACGGTCTCGCCCGCGCACTGACCGAAGTCGTCGAACGGCCCCGAACACCACTGGTGTTCGGGGCCGTTCGCGGTTGCGGCGGCGAATCCCGGTGGTCGCGGTGCCGGTGCCCGAATCCACCCGGAACGACGCGGCACGGGGTCCGGCCGACGGGCATTGGGTAGGCGGGGGAGGGGCGAGTCGCCCGATGGGTGTGGTCCGGCAGGTGAGGATCGGTTTCGGAGGTGGCTGATGCGGACCACGGCGATGGGACCCGCGGCGCGCACGCGGGCGCTGCGGCGGATGGCCGAACGCGAGTCGGACGTGATCGTGGTGGGCGGCGGCGTGGTCGGTGCCGGTACCGCCCTCGACGCGGCCACGCGCGGCCTGTCGGTGGGCCTGCTGGAGGCGCGCGACTGGGCGTCCGGCACCTCCAGCCGATCCAGCAAGCTGATCCACGGCGGCCTGCGTTACCTGGAGATGCTCGATTTCGCGCTGGTGCGCGAGGCGTTGCGCGAGCGCGGGCTGCTGCTGCAGACGCTCGCGCCGCACCTGGTCAAGCCGGTGTCGTTCCTGTATCCGCTGCGCCGGCGGGGCTGGGAACGGCCGTACGTCACCGCCGGGGTGACGCTCTACGACACGATGGCGGCCTCCGCCGGCCGCAGCCGCGGGCTGCCCCGGCACCGGCAGCTGACTCGGCGTCAGGCGCTGCGCCTGGCGCCGGCGTTGCGCAAGGACTCGCTGGTGGGCGCGGTGCAGTACTACGACGCGCAGATGGACGACGCGCGCTACACGATGACGCTCGTGCGGACCGCCGCCGGCTACGGCGCGCAGGTGGCCTCGCGCGCCGCGGTGACCGGATTCCTGCGCGAGGGCGAGCGGGTGGTGGGCGTGCACGTGCGCGACATGGAGACCGGCGGGACGTACGACATCCGGGCCGGGCAGGTGGTCAACGCGACCGGGGTGTGGACGGACGAGACGCAGGCCCTGGTCGGCGAGCGCGGACAGTTCCACGTGCGCGCGTCCAAGGGCATCCACCTGGTGGTGCCCAGGGACCGGATCCACTCCTCGACCGGTCTGATCCTGCGCACCGAGAAGAGCGTGCTGTTCGTGATCCCGTGGGGTCGGCACTGGATCGTGGGCACCACGGACACCCGCTGGGACCTGGACAAGGTGCACCCCGCGGCGAGCCGGGCGGACATCGAGTACTTGTTGGAGCACGTCAACCGGGTGCTGGCGGTGCCGCTCACCCGCGAGGACGTCGAGGGCGTGTACGCGGGCCTGCGGCCGCTGCTGGCGGGCGAGTCGGACGCCACGTCGCAGCTCTCACGCGAGCACACCGTCGCGCACCCGGTGCCCGGCCTGGTGGTGGTCGCGGGCGGCAAGTACACGACGTATCGGGTGATGGCCTCGGACGCGGTGGACGCGGCCGTGCACGGGTTGGATCGCAAGGTTCCGCCGAGTTGCACCGAGACGGTGCCGCTGGCCGGCGCGGAGGGGTATCCGGCGCTGTGGAACGCGCGGGCCTCGATCGCGGGCCGGACCGGGGTGCACGTGGCCCGGGTGGAGCACCTGCTGAACCGGTACGGGTCGATGATCGAGGAACTGCTCGCGCTGATCGAGGACGAACCGGAGTTGGCGTATCCGCTGGACGGCGCGGACGACTATCTGGCCGCCGAGGTGGTGTACGCGTGCACCCACGAGGGCGCACTGCACCTGGACGACGTGCTGGATCGGCGGACCCGGGTGTCGATCGAGATGTTCGACCGGGGTGCTCGGGCCGCCCGCGCGTGCGCCGCGCTGATGGCCCGGGTGCTCGGATGGGAGGAGGATCGACAGCGGCGGGAGGTGGACTACTACCTCAAGCGGATCGAGGCGGAGCGCTCCTCGCAGGAGCAGATGGACGACCACACGGCGGACGCGGTGCGGCTGGGTGCGGAGGACATCGTGCCCGGGTGAGGGCGGCTTCCGGTCGGGAATCGCTCCCCCGGAGCCGGTTCGGCCGCGGTGCGGGATCGGACGGTTGGGCCGGCAACGGTTGATCATCCGGTGGTGTGGGCACCTTCCGGGGCGTCGCCGCGTTCCACCGATACGCCGGCCAGGTGTCTTTCGGCGATGTTCGGGCCTGAACCGGTGGACCCCACAAGCCGCCGGACTGGAGTATGGGAAAGGCAACCACCCGATCGCGCGGCGGGGCCGCGGCTGCATGGGGAGCGAGAGACTTGACCGACCCGGAAGCACCCGAGCACTTGGTCGCGGGGCGATACCGCCTGGGTGATCAACTGGGCCGGGGCGGGATGGGCACGGTGTGGCGGGCCGTGGACACCATGCTCGGCCGCGACGTGGCGGTCAAGGAGATGCGGCTGCCCCGCTATGTGGACGACGACGACCGCAGCACGCTGAGTGCGCGGATGTTGCGCGAGGCCCGGGCGGCGGCCCGGATCGACCACCCCAACGTGGTGACCATCTTCGACGTGGCCGAGGAGGACGGGCGGCCGTTGATCGTGATGGAGCTGGTTCGTGGCCTCTCGCTGGCCCAAGAGCTGGACAAGGAGGGGCCGATCCCGCCCGAGCAGGTCGCCGAGCTGGGCCTGCGGCTGCTCGCCGCCCTGGAGGCCGCACACGAGGCCGGTGTGCTGCATCGCGACGTCAAGCCCGCCAACGTGCTGCTCGCCCGCAACGGCCGGGTCGTGCTCACCGACTTCGGGGTCGCCTCGGTGGAGGACAGCGCGACCCTCACCCAGGCAGGCGCCATGGTGGGATCGCCCGAATACCTGGCACCCGAGCAGATCGCGGGCGAGCAGCCCGGACCGGAGGCCGACCTGTGGTCGCTGGGCGCGACCTTGTTCGAGGCGGTCGAGGGCCGCCCGGCGTTTCGCCGCAACACACACGCGGCGACGCTCGGCGCGGTCGCCGCGGGCCGCTTTCCGGAGATCTTCCTGGCCGGCCCGCTGACCCCGGTGCTCAAGGCGCTGATGGTCAAGGACCCCGCTCGTCGCGGATCCGCGGAAGAGGTGCGCGATCTGCTCATGGAGATCGCCGAGGGGGCGCTCGCGCCCGGCCTGATCGCGGAGCGCTTCGTACCGGACCGGGCCCGGCCCGGCCCGGTACGCCGGCACGGCGTGCGGGTGTCCGGCCAGCCCCGGCCGGTGGTCCGGGTGCAGACCGCCCGGCCGCCGGGCAGGATCGGTGCCGGCGCCTCCTCGGTGCGCCGGGGCAGCCTGCACGAGACCTCGCCCAATGTGCGGCTGCCCCGCGAGGGCGGCGTCTTCCGGGCCCGCTACCGACGCTGGCCCCGCTGGTGGTTTCGGCACTGGACGACCATCCTGACCTCGGTCGGCATCGCCACCGCCGCCGGCGCGCGCTGGCTGGCCGCGTTCGGCAGCTGGACCGGCATGTACACGATCGTGCTGCTCGCGCTCGCCCTGAGCGTGTGGCTGGTGCTGCCACACCGGCGGATCTCTCGGTCGGTACCGATTGCGATGTTGCTCGGGGTGGTCGCCGGTGGCGCGCTGGAGGTGGCGAAGATCAACCCGAACCCGATCATCGTGGGCGCCCTGATCGGCGGCTGCCTGGTGGTCGGCCCGCTCGTGGACAACAAGGTGATACCGCGACTGCGCCGACGGCGGCGCACCGATCTGGGCTTCGCGCTGCCCGTCCCGGAGGGCTGGACCTGTACGGACAGCCCCAGCGGCTTGGCGGTGGCCGATCCGGACCGGCTGATCTCGGTGACCGTCACCGTCGACCGGGGCATCGTGATGGCTCCGGAGGAGTCCGTGGCGCACCGCGAGCACGGCAGTATCGGCGGCCGGGAGCGGTTGGACGGCGAGGACTACGAGCGCCTGCTCCTGCGGGTCACCGACTACCGCGGGCACGAGGCCGCGGAGTGGGAGTACGTCTGGCGCGGACAGGACCTGACCACCTACCACGGCAAGGACCTGGTGGTCCGCACCACGTCCGGCGTGCGCTACTGGCTGACCGTACGCGGGCGCGACGACCTGTGGGGCACCGCCGGCGCGTACTACGAGCACGCGCGCGGACACCTTTCGATCGCGGGCTGACCCGGGTCGATCCGCAACGATCGTGTCGAGGGGTCGGGATGAGTGGACGTGTGCTCGCCGGGCGATACCTGCTGGTCGAGGTGCTCGGACAGGGCGGCATGGGAGTGGTCTGGCGCGCGCACGACCCGACCATCGGGCGGGATGTGGCGATCAAGGAGCTGCGGCTGCCCGCCTATCTGGAATCGGACGAGGTCGAGCGCCGCTCGGCGCGGATGCAGCGCGAGGTACGGGCCGCGGGCCGGGTGCGGCATCCGAACGTGGTCACCGTGTTCGACGTCGTGGTCGAGGACGGGCGCCCGTGGATCGTCATGCAACTGCTGCCCGGCCGGCCGCTCACCGCACTGATCGCCGAGGGCCCGATGCCGCCGGCTCGGGCCGCGCGGATCGGCGCCCGGATGCTCGCGGGCCTGATCGCCGTGCACCGGGTCGCCATCGAGCATCGCGACGTCAAGCCCGCCAACGTCATGGTCGACGAGGACGACGGCGTGGTGCTGACCGACTTCGGCATCGCCACCCACCCGGATTCGCCCGCGGTCACCGAGACCGGCGCCACGGCGGGCACCCCCGAATACATGGCGCCCGAACGTGCGATCGGGCAACCGTCCGGGCCGGCCGCCGACCTGTGGTCGCTGGGTGTGACGCTGTACGAGATGGTCGAGGGGCGCTCGCCGTTCCGCCGGGACAATCCGCTGGCCACGTTGCAGGCGGTCGCGCTGGGGACCTGCCCGCCGCCTCGCCTATCACCGCGACGAGCACGTAGTTGAGGTTGCCGACGAAGGCCATCGCGGGCTGGATCAGACCGGAGATGAACTGGGCCTTGAAGCCGGCC